>JACWMK010000064.1 GCA_015661405.1 Methanobacterium sp. | reverse complement strand
CACCATTACGACAATTCTCAATAGCTTTTAATTTAATTGCAAGAAGATCACGATTCCTAATTTTAAGATAAGGCTCCTCCGTTACACCATCAAATTGAAGATAAACCGTATTTAAACCAGCCTCCTTCAATTCACCCGGGAATTCAGGATTAGAAGCTAATTTAAGACCATTAGTAGCTATTTGAACATGCGTAAAACCTTCATCCGTGGCAAGCTTCACCAAATCCACTAAATCTTTACGCATCGTCGGCTCACCACCAGCATACTGAACAGCCGGAGTAGGAACCGGTTTATTATTCCTTAAATTCCGAAGCATCTGCCTAATTTCCTCATAGGAAGGTTCATAAAGTTTTTTACTAACTGCTGCATTTGCAAAACAAACCGGACAACGAAGATTGCAACGATTAGTAACATCAATCAAGCCGAGAATAGTGTGACTTTCATGTTCACTGCACAATCCACAATTCGATGGACAATCACCCGTAACAGAAGTACGAGGATTATCCACACCCTTACCAGTGTAATCATAATCAGAAGCAATATAATACTTCTCACTACTACTCCAATAAGTATTCTCAAACTTCCCATGCACTTTACATTCCTTTCTTATCATAATTTTGCCCTGGTCTTCATAAACTTCAGCATCGACAATATCAAGACACTCCGGACATAGACTTTTGGTCTTCTTTATAAACATAAAAATCACCCATAATATTATTTAATAGCTGTAACAATTACAAAATATCTTCTTTTAAATTGGAGGTAAAATATGGACTCGACTGTTACCAGTGCTTTAACTTTAGCAGCATATGCTATATACTTTATGCTACCAGCATACCTTGCCAATGTTTCAGCATTAGCCTTTGGCGGTGGAACACCATTAGATTTTAACCGTAATTTCACTGATGGCCGCAGATTGCTGGGAGATGGGGTGACTTGGAGAGGAACCATCATCGGAATTATTATAGGTACAGTAATTGCAATTATTCAAGGATTAATATACATGTATTATGGCGACATATTCATGATATTACCCGGATGGATTACTATACAAGGAGTAATACCAGCTAATTATTTTGATTGGATATTTTTAGGACTTGCACTCAGTGTTGGAGCTTTACTGGGAGATGCTGCAGGTAGCTTTATAAAAAGAAGAATAAAAATTGGAAGAGGAAGACCAGCACCCCTCCTAGATCAACTAGATTTTGTAGCGGGAGCATTAATATTAGCTTCTATAGTGGTGAATATACCATTAAATTTGATTATAATAATTGTTATTTTAAGCGTGTTTTTACATTTAGCTGCTAATTATATCGCTTATCTCCTCGGAATCAAAGATGTTTGGTATTAATACTAAAAAAAAATACCATTACCCAATTTTTTTTTTAACCTATTCTTATTTTTTTTTTTTAAGAAAATTTATTTGATATTATAAACAAATAAACATTATTGAAACTGTTGAGTGAATGAAAGATGGAGTAAAATGTCTGTAACTGATATTGTTTTATTACAAAATTATGCTCAAATTTTGACTGTATCTATATCTTTCCTAGGTATAGTTCTAGCAATATTCTTCACTTTAATTGCTCTTCCCTTACAGAATATATTAGGAAAGTATTCACAAGACTTAGTAAACCGAGTGAACCGGGATAAATATTTAATTTTCTGTTTTATATTTTTCATAATCTTATTTGCATACGATTTTTCACTCTTAATAATGCCTAAATCAACTATTCTAATTTTAGTCAGTTTTTTTGGAGGTTTAACTTCTTTAATGGTCTTTTCTTTACTAGTAACTAGAGTTTTCTATCTTTTAGATGTAAGAAACCAAATTAAAGATATATCTAAAAAAATTATAGAAGAAATAAGAGGTAAGAGAATAAAAATCCGGATATTTCAAGCTGATCCTAATCTTATTGATAAATTAAAACATGAAACTGAAATTATTTTTGATATTATACAAAAAGCCATCCATGAAGATAGATTTGAGATAGCTGATTTCGGTTTAAAAGAAGTTGTAGAAATAGTTAATAATTTTATTTGTGTTAAAAGTGATAATTTAGCGCGTGAATATGAAGATGATTTTTTAGATCATATCTTTGACCGTATAATTGACACTGAAAATTTTGTATCCAAAAATAATCATCCTAAAATAATGAATTCAATAGTGGATTCCATAGGAAGTGTTACTAAAGGAATATTAAGTACAGAAACTACAGATCCATATATTATTAACCAACGGGGCCCATTAAGTTCGTTAACTGTAGCATTAATTGAATCATTGAGAAATATATGTATTGGACCGGAGATTACGAAGAGAACTTCTTATGCATCTGGTAATGCTTGTGATCAACTTATCGAAATTGGAAAAGTGTCAATTGATAATAAATATCCTTATCGGGCTGTGGATGTTGTTAAAGAATTAGGTGAAATTAGTCTAAAAACTACTGAAATGAATTTTTATCGCGGTAATCGTTTATCACAATCATCGAATCAGGGGATTGTCTATTTATTAGATTATTCATTATTGAATTTAGATAAAATCGAAATGGATAAAGAATATATTTTAACTAGCATTAAAGATGAAGTAATTAATGTAATTAAAGATTATTTTGAGAATAAGAATATAAGTTTAGTTTCAAATCCCGAGAATATAAAAAGTATTATTCATCCAATGGCTAGTTATAGTATTGCAGCGATTTATCTTGAAGCTATTAAACGGATTATAGAAGATAATGAAGATTCTAAGATTATAGCAGAATTTATGGATAAATTCTTAGATGACGTTAGTCAACTCATTAAATTAGGATTGGATGAAGAGAGATATTTTGATGTTAAAGATTTCTCGGATAGTATTTATATGACTGGATTTAATTTAATTACCAGTTTTCATGAATCTCGAAATGATTTATTAAAAGAAAAATTAATTGACACTCTCCAAAAATCTTATACACCTATTTCAAAGTCTTTGGAGTTAAATAATCATATTAATCCATTTATTGATTATTTAGATAATTATTCATCTCTTTTAGGTTTAATGTTCTACAATAATAGGGAATCTAAAGTATTTGGAGAAATAATTGAAAATAATATTAAATTAATTATGAATTCCGAGAATGCAATTAATTTTAATGAAATGCATCCTTACCTCAGATTAATAGGTCTTTGGGTTTTTAAATGGATGCCAGATTCAGAGTACCTTAATTATATAAAAAAAATTTTAATAAATAAAAATGTAATTATTTCAGACTATAAATCTACAGTTAAACCTCAAGGTGATGAGAAAAAGGAATTATATCAAAAATTATATCCTAAATCCTTTAAAGGTTATTGGAATTTAAAAACACCATATGAAAATGAGAATGCTTTAATTAAACCATTCAATAATATTGAAAAGGAGTTAATTGAGGTTAATAAAGTACTCTTTAATTCGGAGGATATAATTAAATTTGAAGAATTCCTCTATAAATAAATAAATTTAAATGGATATTTATAACCTTAAAAACTCCTCCATTAAAACCGCAGTACCCACCGCAGGAGCCACTATACACTCCTCTTCACTTATAAGCTCATCCATACTTAACCATGGAATATCAACTAATTCACAGGCTGCAGCACCAATTACATTCATTCCCAATCCTGTTGTCACTACATTAAATATTTCATTCATTATTGAAACCTCCATTAAAGCCTCAGAAACCTGCTCCACCTGTTTTTCTACTATAAACTTTGATATATCCATTATATTCCTGAAGCTTAGAGTATCCAGGTCACTACAGATTACCCTAGAAATCCGTCTCATACAATCATTACGTGATTTACCAGCACCATCCGGTGTTTCACAATTATAATCATCTA
Organism: Methanobacterium sp.; assembly: GCA_015661405.1. GTDB lineage: Archaea > Methanobacteriota > Methanobacteria > Methanobacteriales > Methanobacteriaceae > Methanobacterium_A. The sequence goes on along the minus strand of JACWMK010000064.1, from coordinate 6,897 downwards.
TTTTAATATTCCCAAGTAAAAGATGTGCATCAGCACTTATAGCGAATAATTCTGAAGCCACTCGCACCCAACTATTATCTAAAGGTACCTTATCCACTATAGTTGCTACATTAGTTCTTAAAGTACCCGTGTAAACTAATTCTCCAGTTTGCAATCTTTGAAGATCGGATCTACCTTTAGCACATTCTAATCCATTTTTTAAGGGAATAATATCAGTTGTAGTGCTTCCCGTGTCAATCATAATACAATTAGGATTTATTTTAGCTGCAAGACGGGAAGTAGCTATCCAGTTAGCTGCAGCCACCTGACTAGGATTCCATTGTAACTGATTATAATCTATTAATCCATTCAATCCCACGAAACCAATGGGAAGATTAAAAGTATCCATTACTTTACAGGCAATATCTAATACACCTTCACTTTTAGTTTGATAGGCATCCACTAGCTCTGCAGTCATACAAACACCCACAGCTTGAATATCACTCAATTCCCTTCCTAAGAGATCAAGGAGGACCTGTGATAATTCTTTTTTATCCTTCCACATGGGTAAATATTCAAAACCGGTTTCAATATCCTTTATACTTCCATTTTCATCAAAATCAACCACTGCCAAGTCAGTGTTAGCTCCTCCAATATCAAATCCAGCAATCTTCATATGTATCACATTCATTCAATTATTAATTGATCCTCATCTTTATAGAATGTTACAGTACCATTTAATTCAACTTTAACGGGTAATTCACCATAAGCAGATTTAATGATGGCATACCCTAAATTAAAGTTTAATAATCTTCTTAAAGCAATATACGGGGTGGTTAATCTAGGATTCAATTCAATAATATAAATTTCACCATTCTCCTCATCCAATAATAAGTCCACCCCTACATAACCTATTAAACCATCCACTGAATCAACCGCTTTTTTAGCTATACTTTCAGCTTTAACAGATAATTCATGTTCAAACGGTACAGTACCACCATCATAAATTAAATTACCATTAATCGAACTTAAATTCTGTAGATTACAACTTAAAGGAATACTAGTTTTTCCATTAGTTAAAAGACTCACACTAATACTAATACCATCAATATAATCTTGTAATAAAAAATAGGGTAATTTAGTTAATCTTTTCATATGAGCGGAAGCTTTTATAAAATCTGAATAAGACCGGATAATCTTCACCCCTTTACATGAAACACCATCCGCAGGTTTAACTACAGCTACACTATTAGTGTTGAAATATGTTTTATAATCTTTTAATTCACTAAAAAAAATTTTATTACTTTTAATGAAAGGTACTTTATCCTTCAAAGCTGTATAAGTTTGAAATTTATCAGAACACGTTAATACTGCATCTGAATTAGAACCAATCACCTTAACATTATTATCCTCAATTATTTTGGTGAGATAATATGAATTGAAATCCTCCTCAGGCGCTAAAGCTAAACATGCATCATAATTAACAATATTTTCATTTAACCATAATGTAAGATTATCTACGATTTTTATAGGATTACAATCATTCCCATTAATTAGACTTTTATAATCAAATATGGAGTTATCCATAATTAAATAATCCACATCATAATTATTCAAATCTTTTAACAATCCTTCCAACATACACTGACCTTCCAAAGTCAATGACGGATTATTTAATCCATTAGCAACTGCAAACTCAAATACCAGTAATTTCAACTTATTTCTAACCCCTTTAAATATAAAACTTCGATTAAAACTTGAAAATTCAGTGAATCATTATTTAAATATTATATTCTGTAAAAACCTTAAAAAAATATTTTTTATAAAAAATTAATTTATAATAATTTAAACTAAAAAAAAAAATTTTTTAGTATGATTTAAGATTGTTTAGAGTTAAATCTATCAATAATTACTGTTTTATTAATTAATGAAAGTAAAGGATACGGATACAGGACTTTATTCTCATCAAAAACAATCCTTATTAATGAATTAATATTAATAGTTTCATATTCAGCTACATTAATGTTTTCACTAATTTTTTGTAGATACCAACCATCATGACTAATAAATTCATCAGCAGGTTTTATTGCAAGTTCACCATCATTAAATATTTTTAATATGATATCAACAATTTTCTCTGAAGAATCACCATTACCATAAGGATTAGATGCATTACTCATCTCCTTATAAAGAGTATAGTCATTAATTATATTCCTAACATTATCAATTACTACTTCTTTTGATGAACCCACCAATATATTACCACCAGCAGTCACCGTCTCCGGTCTTTCCGTATTATATCTAAGTGTCAAACAAGGAATATTAAGAGTAATAGCCTCCTCCTGTAATCCTCCAGAATCCGTTAACACTAATTTACTGTGAGATAAAAGAAGTAGGAAATCAAGATAACCCACTGGTTTAATCACCCGGATATGCTTAGCCTTCTCAAGGGAATCAAAGAAGCCAAATTTCTCAAGATTTTTACGAGTCCTAGGATGAACTGGGAAAACTATAGTAAATTCCATTAACTCTAGGAGAGCATCAGTAATGTTTTTAAGTCGAACTGGATCATCAACATTCTCCGCACGATGCAATGTGACTGTGATAATATTCTCCCCTAAATCAAATTTAGAAACTAACATTGAATTTTTCTCTGCAATTTTAAGGTTTCTTTGACATGCATCAACTATAGTATTGCCTGTAATGTGAATATTATGGGGATTAATACCTTCAAAGATGAGATTTATAGCTGATTCTTCAGTGGGTACGAAAAACAAGTTACTGCAAGCATCAGCAATCATCCGATTAACCTCTTCAGGCATGGTTTTATCAAAAGACCTAAGCCCAGCTTCAACATGACCTACAGGTAAAAGTAATTTCGAGGATGCAATAGCACCAGCCATAACCGCATTAGTATCACCTTCCACTAAGATAATATCCGGATTCTCCTTTAACAAGATTTCTTCAATACCCTCTAACATGACAGCAGTCTGTTTACCATGAGAAGAGGATCCCACTCCTATATTATAATCTGGTTGAGTAAGCTCTAAATCAGTGAAGAATTGCTGAGACATTTCCTGATCATAATGTTGACCCGTATGTATTAAAATATAATTTACACCTTTCTTTTTAACTTCATCAATTAACGGTGACATTTTAATTATTTCAGGTCTAGTTCCAACTATAAAAGCGATTTTCATAAAAAATAAGACTCCTAAAACAGGTAATTATTTATTATAAAACTTAAATTTTTTTTATAAAAATAGTTCTGAATTAATTCAAATATAAATATATATTATAATTAATAAAAAAAAATAGTTGAAAAAAAATATTTCCATTAATTTTTTAACTAAAAAAAAACTTTTTTTTTATGGATTAGCTAACCGTTTCCTTTTAGCCCGGTACTCATAAATAACATTCAAAATTTCCTGATTATTCTCTTCAAGCATTTTACTTTCAATTTTAGCTTTCCATTTCCCCAATTCACATTGCAAATTCTTATTATCAACAATCGCGAATTGATCAATAATCTTCAAATCAAGTTGATCCGCCTTGAGCAAAGGAACCATATTCCTCTCAAATTCCTCCTCAGCATTATGAGAAACATTATCAATAATTAAAACCGCTTTAACACCCATACTAATCAACTGAGAAGCTGTCTGAGAACCTCCCCCTTCAGAATTTTTAAGGAGAACTAGATCACCATTTTTAATCTTCCAATATTCACAGGCATTTAAAATACCCTCCCTGGTAAAATTTTCAATGATTTTAACGGGAATAACATTATCCGACGGATCAATAGTCTGTAAACTCCCCATTGATTTCAGGTGATCCTCCAATTCCAATCTCAAAGTTTTCTCCTGATTATATTTAACCTGCAGCTTCTTAATAAGTGAAATTTTAGACGCCATCTCCTTTCTATATAAAATATCAGTAGTGTACTGATGATGTAATTTATCAATTTTATGATGAAGTTTAGCTAAATCCCTTTTATAATCCTCTATTTCTCCCTTAAGGATATTATTTTTAGATTTCAAATTTCTAATTTGTCTTTCTTGAATCTTAACTTTATGTTTAAATTTAGAAATCATATTAGATGATGAATTAAGTTTTAAAGATTCATCCTCAAAATTAATATCACAATTTTTAACAATAGATTCATCTTTACAATCGTTATTATTATTTAATGTAAGATTCAACTCCAACATACTTTGAATTGCAGAACTAATAGCTTTCCCCTCTATAAACATGATTTTTATATCCTCAATTTGCTCAGGAGGCAGACCAGCATTTATACTGCGATTTTCAGCATGCATTAATTTTTTCTGATACTTCTTATATGTCCGAATAGCTGCAGCGAGTGCATCTCTTTCATGAGCATTCTGCGGTAATTCCTCAGTTATAATAACCTTAGATCTTCCTAGGGAACGTTTCTCACCAATATATGATTCAACTAAATCAATCTTAGAACCTACAGACATGTCTTTATCAGGGTGATGTATCTTAGCATTTAAAGTGGATGCTAATTTTTTAACCATTTTAGGGGGTGGGTATACATCAGTAGAAATTAAAACAGTTTTACCATAACTTATAATATATTTTATAATCTCCGCCCGAGATATTTCCTTAAAACTTTTAATGGAGATTATTTTCCCATGGAGATCCATAATGGCGATTCCAACCGTCAAGCCTGGATCAAAACCAACTATAATCCCCTTATTCTTTTTTGTTTTATTAATTTTATGGGGTAGATTAGAAGTTTTATTTACTTGTAAATTATCTATATTTCGGTATACCAGCTAATTTCCTCCTAAAAAAACCTTTTTTAGTAATTAGTTATAAACATAATTATATTATAATCTTAGATATAATTTTTTTACATCCCTAATTTATTTATTAATCAGTTATTTTATTTAATTATATTTATCTATCTCATTAAGCTTTTAATCATTTCTTTCTCAGATAAAGCAATATTTTGTTGATAGAAGTACTCCTTACGCAGTGTAGATATAAATTTATTTTTAGCATAATCATCCTCATGAAATACTATTCCATTATAATTAACATCCATTAAAATAAGTCCCTCGGGAGGTGCAGGTTTAATTAAAACATCATTCTCTGGATCCAAATAATCATAAATCCTATCCGGCTTTAATTCACCGTTAAATACATTTAAAAGTACAGTAACCATTTTTCGAATCATATTCCATAGAAAACTTTCACCAATAACATCCAATATAATTACATCATCATCATTAACAACTCTAATTTCCAGTATAGTTCTCACCGGATTTCTTTCACTTCTTTTTGAGAAATTCAAGAAGTTATGAGTACCTTTAAAAATCATTGCAGCCTCAATCATCCTATCTAGTTTAAAATCACTAAAATTATCATCATCATTAATCATTAGATAACGATAATGCCTGCTTTCAGCATACCTAGTTTTAAAATGAAGAGGTACCCTCGCCTCTGCTAAAACATTAATACTACTAGGTAAAGCATCATTAATCTGATTAATAATCACTTCACCTTCCGTTAAAAAAGAAACAACATTACTCAACGCATGCACACCACGATCCGTTCGCCCAGCAATCCCAAACCCGCATTCTCCAATTTCAGTTATTAAACCAATTTTTTTTAAAGCCGATAATAATTCCCCTTCCACCGTACTTAAACCTGGCTGCCTCTGAAAACCATAAAAATCCGTACCAATATAACCAACCTTCAAAGCCACTCTTCTCATATCAATAATCACCATCTCAAAGGTAAGATTTTATAAAAAATTTTTTATTTCATAATTCTAAATAAATATTAATAAAATTTATAACTTTTCATGCAAAAGGGAATATGTTAAAGAACGACTTTTAATTTTATTATTCCAATTTATAATACGTGATCTAATTTGGATTCATATAGTTTTTATATCGAAATATAATCATGAATCTAAATTTAAAGTGGCAAATGTTAAAGTCATTAATATATTTTTTATTTTTAACTACAATTCATTTGCTTACATGTACCTATCCTCTGAAGGTTGAGAATGGGTCAAGTACCAGGGATGATAGCACTTATAATGAATTTTAATAGAACCTACTAGGAGAATTTAGAATTTGTATTAATCATCATCATAAATATTTATTCAATTATCTAATTCATATGAACTGGTTTATGATAAATAATTTAACTAATTAAACTACGGGGAAGGTGTTAAATTGGTAAATACAGAAGATAAATTAACAAATTTAAGCATTTTGTATAGGTAGAGTTGAAACTAATATTATAGCTACAAATCCGCTGATTATTAAGGACTTTAAAATAGGTGATATACTTGTATGCATGGAAAAAGATGATTATTCTAGAATGCAAGAAGGTATAATTGAATTGTATTCTAAAATAATTCAATTATTAATTATTATAATTGATTTATAAGGTGGAAATATCGAATTATTATAGCCTTAAAGTTTTAAGATGAAATATGCAATCAAAATGAAATATTTTATCGCTGAAAATAATTTGTTAATATTAAAAAAAGAATAAAATAATCCCTAATTAGATTACCTTTAACCCTATAAATCTGCTTTTAAACATGATTCAGGAAACTCATAGGGTGAAAACCTGTTGTTGGCATGGCACCGTAAATAGCTAATTTTAATATTATGAACACTGCAATTACAATTAGTATGTCACGTCTTGTTCTCTTACCAATTAATAAATGATCTTATAACTTAAAAATCGTAATCAACCTAAATATTTTTTTACTTCTAAAATAATTCTATCCTCCCTTTTTTTAAATAACGAGATTTTCGATTTACTATTTGATCTTTGATCATTTAAATTTTTTAGAAATTTGGAATTCGTGTTTTAATCTGTTTAAATTGTTATAGGCAAATATTTATATAGTATTATGTTTATAGGGGT
>JACWMK010000063.1 GCA_015661405.1 Methanobacterium sp. | reverse complement strand
AGGCACGGCTACGGTTGCTGTGGCTATTTGTCCTGGTATCGTTGCAGAGTTAATTACGGTTGTTCCGGCTACAGATGCTGTAGGGGTTACATATAGGGTTAAAACTGCATTTGCTCCGCTTGCGATGGTTCCAACATTCCATAATCCCGTAGTACTATTATATGTACCTTGGCTTGCGGTGTAACTGTTAAAGGTTAAACCAGCAGGAATTACATCAATTACTTGAACGCCTGTAGCATCAGCTGCTCCACTATTATTCGCAGTTAAAGTGTAACTGAACTGCTGACCCACGTTAGGTAGGCTATTACTGGCGGTTTTCGTTAGAGTAACATTAGCAACCTGACTTGGCACTGCTACGGTTACATTGGTCATTTGACCGGTATCTATTAGCGTAGCATTTTTAGTCACGTTTGTACCCGCTACAGACGCTGTAGGAGTGACAAACAGTTGTAAAACTGCACTAGCACCGCTAGCGAGTGGACCCACGTTCCATATTTCAGTAGCGTGGTTGTATGTACCTTGACTTGCGGTGGAACTGTTAAATGTTAAACCTGCAGGTATACCATCAGACACTTGAACATCTGGAGCATCATCCGGACCGCTATTAGTCACAGTTATAGTGTAGTAATACGGTTGACCTACATTAGGTGCAAGATTACTGGCGGTAACTGTTATATTCATGTTTAACAGTAACCAACCCGTTACAGTTGTAGTCTCATTACCAGAGACATCTCCTCCTGCTGGGCCAGCATTGGAACCCCACCAATTAGGTGTAGCAGTTACTGTACCACCATTCGCTACAGTGTTTGCTCCTGAATTGTTAAGGTTAATTATTGAAGCATTATTGTAGATTGCTGCACCATTCGGTGCGGTGTTACCAGTGATGGAGTTATTAATAATGGTTAATGTTCCTCCACCATTCGCTATCGTGTTTGTCGTGAATGTATTATTGGTTGCATTTATATTTGCTTCATTGTCGAGGGCACCACCATTCTGTTTCGCAGCATTACCCGCGATAGTATTGTTAGTTATTGTGAATGTTCCACCATTCTGTCCGATGTTGTCTGTAAGAGTACTGTTGGCTACCGTGACTGTTGCAGCATTGTAAATGGCTCCACCATTTAATGCTTGATTACCGATAATTGTACTATTGGTCACTTTTAATATTCCGCCATTTTGGGCGGTGCTACCCGTAAGTGTGCTGTTAGTAATATTTATAACTCCACCATTATAGATGGCTCCACCATTACCTGTTGCGATGTTGTCTATAAGTGTACTGTTGTTTACGGTTAAGGTTCCACCATTATGTGTTGCCGTGCTGCCTGTAAGTGTGCTGAGGCCACTTATGGTTATTGTTGCATCATTGTAAAGTGCTCCACCATTCTGTGCGGTATTACCCTTGAATGTGCTTCCAGTTATTGTCGCTGTTCCACCATTATATGTTGCGGTGTTGCTTGTGAGTGTGCTGTTGGATATATTTATTAGTCCACCATTATAGATGGCTCCACCATTACCTGTAGCGGTGTTACCTGTGAATGTACTATTTATTACGGTTAAGGTTCCACCATTAATTGGTATAGTGTTACCCACAACTGTGGTAGTGTTAGCTACATTAATTGTCGCATCATTATAGATGGCTCCACCATTCTGTGCATTGTTACCCGTGAATGTACAGTTGGTAACGGTTAATGTACCATTATTGTAGATACCACCACCATCAGTTCCGAGTCCATTTTCTATTATCAGATTCTGGAGGTTGACTGTCACTCCGTTATCGATAATGAATATTGTTCCGAGATTTTGACCATCGATTGTGGCTGTGCCGTCGTTAAATACGTTGAAATTCAGATTTTTATCTATAACGAGACCATGTTCATCGAAGGTTGCACCATTCTCGAGCATTATGGTGTCACCACTTATAGCAGCAGCAATAGCTTCGGCGATTGTGCTGTAAGTACCCACAGATACTCCACTTCTATATACCTGCGGATCGGGTAATTTTGTATTTCCAGTAGATTTTGATGCTTTAGTATTATTCGTGTTTTGTGTTGTTGTTACAGTAGAATTTGGCGACTTTGATGTGTTAATACTATTTGTGGTTGGTGTTTTTACTGTAGATTTTTGCGGCGTTGATGTGTTAATACTATTTGTGGTTGGTGTTGTTGCTTCATTTGGAGTTGAATTTAGGTTAGCTTGGTTTGCGCTGGCTGATTGCAAATTATCATGCGTTGAATTTGTAGAGGCTGCTGATGCTGCTCCACATATTGTTATACTAAATACCAGGCAAAATATAAGAAAACCTAATCTTTTTTCGTTTTTCCATGTAGTCATCTTGATTTTTCACCTCTTTTTACAATTGATAATCTATAATTTTTTTTTATAATCCATTAAAATGGGTTTTAGATGATGATTTATTGTTTCAACGCGCTTTATGTACTGTATTTACTGTAATTATCATAATTGTTTCAGTGGATTATTCATGATCGTGGATTTACATAGTTTGTCGTAGATGTTACAATGGATTAATGATATATAATCTTATTTTAAGTAGATATATATTTATTGGTCTTATTTTTCTATTTAAACCTATAAAATTGTCTGTTAGTGAAAAAGGTCACAGTCCTAGTTTATTTTATTAGTTAATCTGCTACTCTCAACAGTAATATTACTGTATATAAACAAGTTTATTACAATAGTTAGGTAGGGTAGGAATTACAAATTGATTTGAATAGATTTTACATCATATGATTAAAAAATAGTGTTAAAATAATAATCTCATTAGAATTCACAATGAAACAAACATTATTCATATAATGCTTTATATGTGTAATAAAAAATTTTTTAAAAAAAGAAGCTATTATATTATTTTTATATTAAAGGATCTTAATTCATCCATTATCATTAAATAAGAGCTTAATACAGTTTAAATAACATTAAAACATTACTTAAAAAATTTAGAAACATCTTCAAATTCACAAAAATAACTTTTATAATATTTTCTTACGAAAATTTAATAACAATTTTTATAGATACCATCATATTCCTGTTTTAATGAATTCTAAATAAATATAAATAGAATATAATAAATTTAAAAGAGTTATTATAAACTCAATTCTCTCATGTAAAATTTTAAGCCAATTAATCACTTAAAATTCTTGTGAAAAACGGAACAAATAAAATCCAAGCATAATTTAGAATTTATTTCAGAAATTTATTGTTAATAATATCTATTGTCTTCTTAATTATTATTTTAAGAGGTTTACAGGGAGTAAATATTTATATAATTCTAAAAATCGTAATTATTTAATAAATAATCAGGTAAAAAAAAATAAGAATAATATATAATTCATTGTTCCGTGTACATATTTAATATTTCAGTAGTGGTAGTTGCGTCTTCAGGGCTTTTTTCTGGTCTCCATCTAATGAATCGAGGAAATCTTAGTGATATCCCTTTCCCGGTTTCGTCCTGGGCACAAGTGTGGATAGGGCTTTTTGTTAATTCTGCCCCTAAAACTTCAACTACTATTTTTGGAGTGAAATAATAGGTGGGTTCTACAGTTTTTAATACTTCTGCTCTAGCGGGCTTACTATTTATTAAAAATTGTCTAAATTTTTGGGGTAAGTTTTCTAATTCCGGGTCTGAAAATCCTGTGCCTAATTTACAAACGGTTTGAAATGCATCTTTCTCAGGGTTATAAGCGGTGCAGAGGAGTGAACCGTAAGTGTTTCTTCTCCGTCCCCTGCCAGAATAGGCGCCTATAACTACCAAGTCTAATGTGTCTCTTAATTCGCTTGCATAGTCTTTCTTCCATTTAATCCAATAATATTTCCGGGCTCCAGCTTGATAATATGATCGTGGAGAGCATGATTTGCAGACGACACCTTCTAAATTATTATTTAAACATTCTTGGAAGAATTCATCAACTTCATCTAGATTATCAGTTAATCTTCGATTAGCCACATTAATTAGATTATTCTTTTCAACTATTTCCTCTAAATTTTTTCTTCTCTCCGGATAACTTTTCTTCATTAGGGATTGACCGTCACGGTATATAACATCGAAGAGCATATATTTAACGGGAATGTTTTTCATGTATTCTTCTACGTTATATTTCCTTCTTCTTTGCATTAATTTTTGGAAGGGATAGAATACATCTTCTTTAACGTTATAAGCGACGGCTTCTCCATCTAGAATGGCTTGTTCTGTTTTAATATATCTTTTAACATTTTCAACAATATCTGGATACTGAGTGGTTACATCGGTTAAGCGTCTTGAAAATAATGTTACGGTTTGACCATCTTTATGGGCCTCTATACGTTCTCCGTCATATTTTTCTTCAACTGCTATAAGTGAGGAGTTAATTTTCTGTTTAATTTCACTAAATTTACTTACTCTCTGGGCAAGCATGGGTTTCATAGGGATATGTAAGGTTATATTTATCTTCTTGATTCCAGTTAACCTTTCTTTATCTAAAACATGTGCTATTAAACCTATATCGGAGCATAGGTTATAGGCTGCTTCCAATTTAGGTTTTTCTTTTTTGGATCCTAAGAATGCGGATGCTAAAGCATTTAATACAGTTGCTTCTCCTACACCAAATTCCATGGTTCTAGTTATTAATCTAACTAAATATTTCCTTTCAATTGGTGATGCAATGCTAAGCATTGCAGCTAATATTTTCTGCTTTACCTCAGCACTGCCAGAGCCACTAGACATGGTAATTTTATTTAAACCATTGTCAATGTCTTGTATAGTTAAACCATTTTCTATATCAAAAAACGTTTTAAAACGATTATCATTATTTTCTATAATGGTAAATGCTACTTCGCCTAAGTCACCTAAATTATTTGTCTCATCTTTTATTACGTCTATATCTAAATTTGAGGCTAGTGAGATGGATTGTTGCACTATTTTTTCAGCCATTCCTAGGGTGACTTTTTTATAACTAGCTGCAGTCTCTCCTAAAGTGTAATAGCAGATTTTATCTATTTCATCTTCATCCGCTTGTTTAAAGATATCTGCTAATATTTTAATCATTTCTGTTTGAGAACTAACCTTCTCTAATTCTTCGAAAGCTTCAGATAAATCTTTAAATAGCATTTATTATCCATCCCTTATTATTGATTTAAAAAATGAAATATCAGAAAAAATTTTTAATTTATTATAGTGAGTTTCATTTCTTAATCCATTTTCCTGATTGTTTATTTTTATAATAAGATTTTTTTACAGCACTCCAAGCAACTTTAAAAGCAGTCTCTTCACGTGAAGCATTTCCTCTACGTTCTTCAGGCTCTTTATATTCATCCCATGCAATGTTGAAGGATTCTAAGAATATTTCCTGAGCATGGGTAGGAAGATTGTTTCGAACACTGTCAGGTAAATCATCTATTTTTTCATATGGCAAAGTAAATCCACTCCAAACTCTTTTTATATTATATTTGGAGTTTGAATTTGATAAAATTTATCCTAGAATTACATTTAAACTTTAAAAAAATTGAACAATTATTATAAACTTTATATAGTTAAGATAAAAAAAAATAATCTAATAATATATAAGTCAATATTAAATATCTGATTCTAAAAACAGTTAACAAATAGTAGAAAAATTTTTTATATCATATTAAAACTAGACTCGTAATAATTTACTCTAATTCTAAAAAAATAGTTATTTAAAAAAAATTTTTTGAGGAGAAATCAAAGTTATGACTGATAATAATATTCCAAAGGATTATGATCACGAGAGTGAAGGTGAATGGCAGGATAACTGGCAGAAGAAAGGTCTATATAAGTTTATTGGTGATGGTAATCGTCCATCATATATTATAGATACTCCTCCACCTTATCCTACAGGTTCTATTCATATGGGTCATGTTTTAAATTGGCTTTACATGGATCTTATTGCTAGATTTAAAAGAATGAATGGTTATGATGTACTTTTCCCTCAGGGATGGGATTGTCATGGTTTACCTACTGAAGTTAAAGTTGAGGAAACTCATCATATTAAAAAAAGTGATGTTGATCGGGAGGAGTTCCGTAGAATGTGCATTGACCTTACAAGAGTCAATATTGATATGATGAAGACTCAAATGCAGTCTTTAGGGTTCTCTCAGGATTGGAGTAGGGAATTCGTGACCATGACTCCCGAGTATAAACTTAAGACTCAACTAAGCTTTCTGGAGATGTATAATAAAGGACTAATATATCAAGCTGTTCATCCTGTGAACTGGTGTCCACGTTGTGAAACCGCTATTGCTTTTGCTGAAGTGGAGTATCATGAAAATGAAACTTATCTAAATTATTTAGAATTTCCTGAGGTGGATGGTCCGGGGAAAGTATCTATAGCTACCACTAGGCCGGAATTATTATCTGCTTGTGTGGCAGTTACAGTGCATCCTGATGATGAACGATACCAAGATATAGCTGGTAAATATCTGGAAGTTCCTATTTATAATCGTAAAGTGAAGTTAATTACTGATAGTGATGTTGACCCGGAATTTGGAACTGGAGCAGTAATGATCTGTACTTTTGGTGATAAAACCGATGTATCATGGGTTAAACGTTACGAATTAGACATTATTGAAGCTATAGATGAAAAAGGAACCATGAAGGAAATAGCTGGTGAATATGCTGGCTGCACCATCAAGGAATGTAAAGAGAGGATTATAGCAGATCTTAAAACTTCGGAACTTCTGGTGAAGCAGGAAAAATTAGGGCAGAATGTGGGTTTATGCTGGAGGTGTAAAACACCTATAGAAATATTGGTTAAAAAACAGTGGTTTGTAGCGGTTAATCAGTTAACGGATTTGATTAAGGATACTGCTAATGATATGACTTGGAAACCGGAGCATATGAAAACTCGCTTAGATAATTGGACGGATTCAATGGATTGGGATTGGTGTATATCACGGCAGAGAATCTTCGCAACACCAATACCCGTATGGTACTGCAAGGAATGTGGAGAAATCCATCTACCAGATGCAAGTGATCTTCCAGTTGATCCTAGTCAGGATCAACCAAGGAATGCATGTAATTGTGGTTGTAATGATTTTATTGGTGAAGTTGATGTTTTAGATACTTGGATGGATAGTAGTATTACTCCAATGGTTATTGCAGGTTGGCCTAATGTGGATTATTTGGATCGTTATCCAACTAATTTAAGGCAACAGGGTCATGATATTATTAGAACTTGGGCTTTTTATACTATTTTGAGGTGCAAGATCCTAACTGGATTGAAGCCCTTCCAGGAAGTGGTAGTTAATGGTATGGTTTTCGGGGATGATGGACATAAAATGAGTAAATCACGATGTAACGTGATAGCACCCGAGGAAGTAATAAGTAAGTATGGTGCTGATGCGCTGCGATTATGGGCTGCAAATAGTGTGCCGGGATCAGATGTACCCTTCGTCTGGAAGGATGTGATGCATAGTTACAAGTTTTTAAGGAAATATTGGAATGCGTTCAGATTCATAAATATTCATATAAAGGATTATCATATTGGTAAAAATGAAAAAATGATTTTACAAGATTTAAATCCATTAGATCAGTGGATTTTATCTAAACTGAATCGTTTAGTTAGAGATGTAACAATTGCTATGGAGACTTATAATTTTGCTGATGCAAGGGTTAAGATTCAATCTTTCATCTGGCATGATTTTTGTGATGAATATATAGAAGCTGTTAAATATAGACTTTATAATGATTCAGACGCGTCATCTCAGGAAACTGTTAAATACACTCTTCGACAGGTTATAATTACTTCATTAAAATTATTATCTCCTTTAACTCCGCATTTCACCGAGTCAGTTTATCAATATTTAAATAAGGAAATGGTTAGTATTCATGAAACTAATTGGCCCAAGGTAGAAGAAAATCTTATTAATGAAGAAGTTGAAGAACGTGGAGAATTAGGGGTGAAGGTAATTGGGGATATCAGGAGATTTAAATCAGCAACAGGAATGCCTTTAAATACAATGCTTAAACAGGTGATTATTTATACACATAGCGAAGGGTTACACCTTCAGTTAAATCGTTTATATAATGATATTAAAGGGACGATGCGTATAAATGATTTAAAGGTGGAAATGGGACAACCAAATATTATGGAGAAAGTAGTAGAGATAATTCCCCGCAAAGACAAAATTGGACCATACTTCAGAGGAAATGCACCTAAAATTTTAAATTATCTGGAATCACATGACCCTCAAATAATAGTGGATGCATTGAATAAGTATGGAGAGATTTTAATTGATGATTTAAAACTTACCAGTGATTATATTAAAACCAGGAAAGAGATTATAAGCAGTACAGGGGAGAAAGTTGATATACTATACTCTGATGATATTGATGTGGTAATAGAAATAATAAATTAAACATTGGAGATTTAAGAATATGGAATTGGAAGTTCAAAGAGCTGATAATATGATGGGAGTGGTTAATGCTCCCCCTTCAAAAAGTTATTCACATAGAGCTTTCATCATTGCATCATTAGCGGAAGGCACTTCTCAATTAAAATATCCATTATACTCAGAAGATACTTTAGCATCTCTTGAATGTTGCCGTACATTCGGCTCAGATATAGAAGTTAAGAATATGGAATGTATTGTTAAAGGTACGGGTGGAGATTTACAAACACCTGATGATGTATTAAATGTTAAAAATTCAGGCACTACCTTAAGAATCATCACCAGCGCTGCAAGTTTAGCAACTAATTATACTGTTATCACTGGTGATAATTCTTTAAGATGCAGACCCATGCAGGATCTTATCCAAGCACTACAAAAACTAGGTGTAAAACTTTTCTCAACTAGAAATAATGGTAAAGCACCCATAATCATTAAAGGCGGCTTAAATGGCGGTGAATCTACTATAAAAGGGAATGTTAGTTCACAGTATATTTCATCCATCCTGATTTCTGCACCTTACGCTCAAAATCCGGTGAATCTTAAAGTTCAAGGTGATTTCATCTCTAAACCCTATGTGGATATGACGTTGGATATTATGCGTAAATTTGGCGTAAATGTGGAGTATCAAAGTGCTGAAAAATCCTTCCATGTAACGCCTCAAAAATATAAGGCTACTGAATACAATGTTGAAGGAGATTATTCATCAGCCTCTTATTTAATAGCTGCAGGTGCTGCTTTAAATTCAGATTTAACAGTTAAAAACTTAGATTCCAAATCGAAACAGGGTGACCAGGTAATATTAGATATTGTACAGGAGATGGGTTGTAATGTACAAATTAAAAAGGATGAAGTTAAATTAACGAGTACGGGTCAGCTTCAAGGAATTAATGTTGAATTAACCAACACTCCAGATCTTCTACCTACCGTAGCTGCTTTGGGTGCTATGGCCAGTGGAACCACCAGAATTCGCGGAGTGGAACATGCAAGATTTAAGGAAACCGATCGTATACATACAACGGTGATGGAACTCGCTAAGTTAGGTGTAATTGTGAGGGAGGAAGATGATGGTCTTATTATTCAGGGTGGAGTTAATGGTGGAGTAGTTGATTCTCATCATGATCATCGATTAGTTATGGCTTTATATTTAATTGGTTTGAAGGTGGGTAAGGTTAGGATTAAAAATGCTAGTGTATATGATGTATCCTTTCCCAACTTCCCCCAAATAATGGATAAACTAGCTCATAGGATTTAATGGGGGATATAAAAAATTATGAAAGCTAAGAGTAAGGAAACTAAGATTGTAATATTGGGGTCTTATAATTCTGGTAAAACCACTACTTTAGAGAATATCTGTGAGAAAAAGTTGAAAATTGAGTATAATGGCACCACCATTGCATTGGATTATGGTAATGTTATAATTAATGATGAGAAGGTGCATCTTTTCGCAACACCGGGTCAGGAACGGTTTAAATTCATGCGTGAGATTCTCTCACAAGATTTAGATGGAGCTATTGTAGTTGTTGATACTTCTAAAGGTTTAACCAGTACTGATAGGAATATTATTACTCGTTTAAATATTAATAGTATTCCTTATGTTATATTTGCAAATAAACAGGATATTAATCCAGGGGATCTAGATCATGATGGCTTAATTCAAGCCCCAATAATACCTACAGTAGCAGTAGATGGATGTGGATTGATGGACGGTTTAAACTTGCTTTTAGATTTAGTTGGAATGTAAAATTGAGGATTTATTAAATGAATTTAACTGAGAGAATAGATAAAATTATGGCTGAATTGGAGAGTTGTTATAATTTAAGGGTTTTTGAAGGTAATGATCCTTATCGTGTTTTGATCCGTACTATATTATCCCAGAGAACTCGGGATGAGAATACTGATCAGGCTTCAGCGCTTCTTTTTTCTAAATATCAAACTATTGAAGAGATTGCCGAGGCGGATGTGGAAAATCTGGAGCCACTTATACATAAAGCTGGTTTTTATCATGTTAAAGCACGTAGAATAAAAATGGTTTCTCAAATACTTCTTGATGATTATGATGGGGTAGTGCCGGAGGATGTGGATGAACTCTTAAACTTACCAGGTGTGGGTAGGAAAACAGCTAACTGTGTATTGGTTTATGGGTTTAAGAAACCTGCAGTTTGCGTGGATGTGCATGTGCATCGTATAAGTAATAGATTAGGTTTAGTTGAGACTAGAACTCCAGAGCAAACTGAAATAGAATTGATGAAAGTAATTCCTAAAGATTACTGGATTGAACTTAATGATTTATTAGTACAATTCGGGCAGACTATATGCCAACCAGTAAGTCCATTACATGATAAATGCCCTATAAATGACTGGTGTGACTATTACCATGATATGATCCCATAGAATCTATTATAATTTTTAATTTTTTTTTAGTTCAGAATTAATCATTTTTGTTTTATTAATATAACAATAATAAATTTTATTTATTTAATTTATAGGGTGTTAGGTTTTTACATTTCAGCGAGTTGCTGTAGTTGTTTGTTATCCGGTTTTAGTTTAGATGCTATTAGACCTGCTAAAAGTACACTTATATATGTGGTTTTTGCCGCTGATTT
>JACWMK010000062.1 GCA_015661405.1 Methanobacterium sp. | reverse complement strand
TTTCCATTTCCACTGGAAGTTGTGAATTAGTCTTCAATATATTAAAGACTCTTCCTTCATCATCACCCGCAATCTGATAAGCTACTGTTAAAAAACGATAAGAAGGTTGGAACGGCATTGATTCGGAAATTTTGATCTGTGAAATTTCATAAATCTTTTTAAGTTTTTCAGCTTCCTTCTCAGAAGCAGCTTCTTCCATACCATAATATATTCTCTCAACACGGTCATATTGTTCTATGAAATCCAGAAAGGGCATGGAGGGATCGAAATCCTTATGTTTCATAGGTTTACTACGGAAAATAAAGTAATTAAGAGTTTCCGGGAAAGCTATCTCTAACCATTGACCAGGAGTAAAAAATATACCCTGAGATTTCGACATGGCTTCACCTTTTAAAGTTATCCACTCATAAGGAACGGGATATGGTGCTTTATAATCATAAATCTCTCGAGATATAATTTTACTTACATCATATGATCCTCCGCTGGCTGCATGATCCTTTCCAAACGGTTCGCAAGTAACATCAAAAATTTTCCAACGTGCAGCCCATTCCACACGCCAGGTTAACTTACCTTCACCCGATTTTATATCCATTACACCATCAAAACCGCATTCACACCTATAATAAACCAGATCATCTTCGAAATGATAAGCATAAGTAGTGTTAACTCTTCCACATTCTTCGCAGATTGGATTGTAGGGTAACCAATCCTCTTTTAAAGGATGTTCACGAAACTTATCAAAAATCATCCTAATTTTAGATGCATTGTTTAAAGCTATCCTTATATATTCAGTATAAAGACCGTTTTTATACATTTCTGCACCGGAGTAAACTTTTAATTCAATTCCAAAACAATCTAGAGTGTTTAAGAAAGGTTTCTGGAAATGTTCTACAAAATTTTCACAACACTTCTCCGGACAGGGTATTCGTGAATAAGGTATACCTAAATATTTCTCATATGATGCAGGCAGTGGATAGGGTACTTTCCGTAGAGGGTCATGGTCATCGGCAATCCAGATAGTTTTTGCAGGTACATCACTTACATTAATAGTCTTTGCCACAGCATTGGCTATGAAAACATCACATGAATTTCCAATATGTATAGACCCGGATATGGATGTTCCACTTGCTACAACGTGTTCCTCTGAATTATCTTCGATTAATTCATCTGCGATTCTTTCAATCCAATGTTTCAAAATTTACATCACCATTTATTTTAGAACTTTAAAAAAAAAAATTAAATTTAAATTATTATAAAATAAAATTTGGAACGGTCCAGAAATTTAAGTTAAAAAGTGGGGAAATAAGATGAATTTCAGTCAAAGACATCTTTACTGGCGTCATCTAACCATTCATTCACTATTTTAATTGCACAATAGCTTCCGCACATTGTACAAGTATCTGGGTCTTCAGGTGGCTTAGCTTCTCTAATTGATCTTGCGTCAGACGGACATATTGCGGCTGCGTACTGACCTTCCCAATCTAGTTTTTTACGTGCATTAGCCATTACCAGATCTAATTCACCGTTATGTATACCTTTAGCCATATCACCAACATATGCACCAATTCTAGTAGCTATTACGCCTTGTTTCACATCCTCAGGACCTGGAAGTGCAAGGTGCTCTGCTGGTGTTACATAACATATGAAATCTGCTCCAGCTGCAGCTGATTGTGCTGCGCCAATTGATGATACGATGTGATCATAGGCTGGTGCTATGTCAGTAACGATTGGTCCGAGCATATAGAAAGGTGCGCCACGGCAAAGTTTTTTCTGCACCATAACATTGGTGGGTATTTCTTTTAAAGGAATGTGTCCAGGGCCTTCGATTATAGTTTGTACCCCTACTTCTCTGGCTTGGTCAACAAGTTCACCAAGAATTATTAATTCCTGGATTTGGGCACGATCTGTGGAATCTGCTATTGCACCGGCTCTCATACCGTTTGCAAGACTTAAAGCGAAATCGTATTCTTTAGCTATATCGAGAACGTACTCATAATTTTTATATAATGGATTTTCGATTTCATTGTGAACCATCCAAGCTGATATGAATGCTCCACCTCTACTCACTAATCCGCCTTCTCGACCTTGCCTTTTAAGACGTTTAAGAGTTTCCTTATTAACAGAACAATGTATAGCCATGAAATCTATGCCGTCTTTAGCCTGTTTTTCAATAGCTTTGAACATACTGTCCTCTTCCATGTATATAGCAGCGCCATGTTTCCTGATAGATCCAACTGCAGCTTGATATATTGGAACACTACCGACAGGTAAGTCAGTAACGCTTAAAATAGTCTTCCTTATAGCGTCAAGATCTCCACCAATACTTAACTCCATTAATGTATCTGCCTTGTTTTCCATTGCTATTTTGGCTTTCTCAACTTCCATATCTACATCATTTATATCTGTAGATGTCCCAATTGTTGCGTTAACTTTGGTTCTGAGTCCAGCCCCTATACCCACTGGATTAGCATTCCTTCCCACATTGTTTGGAATCACAATAGTTCCATTAGCGATAGATTTTCTAATAAATTCCTCATCAACATTTTCGATTTCTGCAACTGACTTCATCTCTTGTGTTATTATGCCCTTTCGTGCATCGTCCATTTGTGTCATAGAACCACCATATTAAATTTTTTTATCTATTGAAAAAATATTTTTTAAACTCATAATAAACAGAATCTACCAGATTTCTGACCCTTCATATGCAACTATTATTGTTACTTAAAAAAACATTTTTGAAACTAAACATCTTTAATATATTCAATTTATATTTAACTTAAAAATAGATATGGTTTAAACATTTATGGATTATAAATAAAAATGAATAATTCCATTTCTAAATATTAATAATCATAAAAATTTTTTATAAACTCTAAATTTTTTAATATTCATTTCAATCTTTCAATGACCATATCATAATTAGGGACATTAGTCTGACATCCTTCAGATTCAACCACGAATGAGGCGACTGCTGAAGCAAAATTACCGCATACCTTCAGATTTTCACCATTTAAGTAAGCTTTAAGAAACCCTGCCCTATAGGAATCTCCCGCACCAGTAGGATCAAGGGTTTTTGCATTAACAGCATCTATTCTTATCTTTTCATCAGTATATATAACGCTTCCATCTTTACCAACAGTTTTCACCACAATATTAGGTCCAAATCTTCTTAACTCATCAATATCCATTTTTAATATTTTTAATATACGGTTAATTTCATGATGATTCCCAAATAAGATATCAACTATCTTTAAAACCTCTTTAAGCTCTTCATATGAATACATATGTAAATCTTGACCTGGATCAAAGGATATTAATTTACCGTATTCATGTGCTAATTCACCACATCCCCTATTAAAACTAGGATCACCCGTGGCCAAATGAACAGCATTAGTATTAGTAATAATTTTAACTGGAGGATTTGATTCTTTAAAGTAAGCAGCTGCTCCCCAATAAAAATAACTAATTTGATCATTATTTGAATCAGTAACTACGAATGCAGTAGGTGTTTTTTCATCCTCAATTACTATCATACCAGTTGTATCGATAAATAAATCCTCAATTTTTTTTTGATACTTAGATCCCACGAAATCATTACCCACAGCAGATACTAAACTTGATTTAACCCCTAAATTGGCTGCTACTACCGCAACATTAGCTGCTGCTCCCCCGAAAAAAGTTTTCATTTTATTGATAGAGGTTGATGAATTAGGTAAGGGAAATTGATTAACTTGAATTATATAATCGAATGCAGTATGCCCAATGGCTAATAAATCATTTTTATCCTTCAACAAATCACCCGCCTTATTTTTATTTTTAGAATATTTAAAATTAACCAATTCATGTATAATACTACAGAGGAATATTAGAAATATGTAATAACGGATTTAATATCTTACATTAGTAAATAACAAAATTAAATAGTTTCAAAACCTAATTCAGTTATTAATTTACGTCCCTTACTTAAAATAAATTCTAAAGATTTTTTTAATCTATCATCATCCTGATTAAGTAGAACCAGAGTGATTAAATGTTTGGTTTCATTCTTTAACACATCAGAACCATTAGTAAAACTACTATTTAAAAAAGTGTAAAGATCTTCACTATTTTTAACAGCCTTTAAAGCTTCAGATGGGGATTTTAAAAGTTTAACTATTTTATAATTTATATTCAAGTTATCCATAGTATTCCAAGCTAATCTCTGGGACGACCCTGGTATTTCCACGAATTTCTTACCCTCTAACTCATTAATGCTACTTATAGTTTCATCAATTGGAGAAACTAGAACTAAATAATCGTAAGCTATCGGTATAAAATCTAAATCCCTCATAAATGCTTTTACAGGATCATCTAAAGTTAAAATATCTATCATATCCATATCCGCTAAATATAAAGCACTTTCATCATCTGTTTGGTATATGAGAATGTCTAATCCATATTCCATAGTCAAAGCTTCCATAATCCCTGCTGATATGTAACCTCCACATAACATGGGAGTTTCCCTTTTTTTCAGTCGATTTATAAGTTTCCTATATTGTTGAAGGATTTCTAAACCATCTTCTGTAATTTTTGAGCCTGCTCCGGTAGTGTATACTAATTTAAAACCTAATTTATCTTCAGCATCTTTTATGCGACGATTTAAAACTGCATGGGATATTCCTAACTTTTTGGCAGCCTCTCTTTGAGACCAAGTCTGAGCCACGCAATCTAGTGCATCAAAAAACTTATAATTTAAGATATGTTCATTTATAGTTAGGCTTAATTTAGGTTTATATTCCATTTAATCACTTCAAAATTTATATTTTTCATCAAATTAATAAATTATATGTGGATACTTGTTTAGAGGTCAAAAACCTGATGTTCAATATTTGATATTAAATAATTTTTAATAAAATGATTTTCCTGAATAGTTTTCATAGTAAACTTATATAAGCTGTAATAGATAATATAAACTACGATATTTTAGTCCTTATTAGGTGTATATATGATTTTAAACGATGCTATAGATGAAATAATAGATAATGTCCAGTCGGCTTCTGATGAACTAGACAAAAAACGTGTTAAGGAAATGCTTCAACTTTTAACCTCCTGTAATAATGTTTTTCTACTGGGATTAGGAAGGTCTGGTTTAGTAGCCCGCGCATTTGCTATGAGACTCATGCATTTGGGAATAGGAGTTTATGTTGTTGGTGAGACTATTACACCTGCAATCGGAGATAATGATTGTCTTTTAGCCATTTCAGGTTCCGGAGAGACTAGTTATGTAATAAGTACAGCACAAACGGCTAGAAGGAGAGGTGCAAACATCATTGCGGTTACTTCTTATGTAGATTCTACACTCGGAAAAATAGCAGACTTAGTGGTTCATATTAAGGGCCGAACTAAAATTGACTCAGAGAAAAATTATATTAGAAGACAGATTGATGGTAAACATCAGTCATTATCACCATTGGGAACTTTATTTGAAATAACCACCCTTATATTTCTTGATGGAGTTATAGCTCAACTTATGGTGGATTTAGGTAAGACTGAAGATGACCTTAAGCAAAGACACACTGTTTTAGAATAAAATTAACTTATTCAGATTATAATTCGTTGGGGATGAGTGTAAATATTGAATCTATCATCTCTAACAAACCCTATCATAGTGATCCCGGATTTTCCTGCTACAGAATAACCTGAAGATGTAGGGGCAGCATTCGAAGCTAAGATTGGAATTCCAACTCGTGCAATCTTTATAACCATATCAGCAGGCATTCTTCCACTGTAAACTATGAAACTATTGGAGAAATCACATTTGTTAAGCGCGCCAGCCCCTATAACTTTATCTACAGCTACATGTCGACTTACATCTTCTATGGCTAAAAATTTATCTTTATTTACAAGACCAGCTATATGGGTGCCACCGGTCTCCCCCCATACCTTTGATTCTTCTCTTAATTTATTGAATGAGTTAAATAAATCCTCTTTAGTAATATGGAAATCAGATTTAACTTCCTCAACCAATTCAATCTTCCTTCTCCACCCTCCAAAACAATCAGAACCCACTAATAATTCTTTTCTAATATCAAAATCAGCCAGATCTATCCCTACATGAATGATCCTATCTTCAATATTTAACTCCGTTATATTATCAATGGATACCGCTAAACCTTCCCCTAACATGTAACCAATAGCAAACTCCTTCAATGAACAGGGACTAATAGAAAAACTTCGAGAAACAGTTTCATTTATTATAATCTCTATTTCTTCATCACAAACAATTTTCTCCTCTACTTGAGAATTTTTTTCATTCACATGCACCGCAGGAACGTTTTCAATCATTTTAAACATATTTAATTTTACTCCAATTTAGATTAAAGCTCATTAATTCATAAAAAAACTTTTACACTTCAAAGGATATTTTTTGATTATCAATATAATATTGAAAAATATTTTCAGGTATTATATTATGTAATCAAATTTATCTAATAAAATTAAAATTTGAAATTTTTCAATCTTTGAAAAGATCATCAACCCATGATATGGCAGCAGCTACGTTTGGAAAACCTATAGTACTTGTAAGTAGAATTAAAGAGTGATAAACTTCCTCAGGAGACGCTCCAGATTCAATTGCCCTTCTAGCATGACTATGTACTGCTCCTTCAGAACCTATGGCGGCTGATGCCGCAAGTTGAATAAGCTGGGCATTTTTTTCATCCACAGGTCCTGCTTCTTTTAAAACCTGACCCAGTTCACTTAAGGCGTTACCATAATCCTTATAACGTTTCCTAATACCCATATAAAATTTTGGTAAATTTTCATCTTTTGCTGTATCAGACATTTTTTTTTAATCCCCATTTTTATTATAATATAATTAAATATATGTTGATAATAGAATATATTTTTATAATCCTATATGATAAGGATTAAATGTGAATTAAAAATTTAAATATATAATTAAGAATTAATCTAACTGAATTCCTAGTAGATAACTAATTTTTTTAATACAAGTATAAGGTAATATTTAAATTAAAGTAAGATTTTTTTTCATTTGCAACTACATTAAACATGAAATCTTAACAAAAATTTTAAGGTACAATTTCAATGAACTTCAATGATTTAATAAAACGATCCAAGGCAGAATATAAGTGTTTATATGAATCAGAGGCTCCCGTAATAATGGTGGGTTCTGCAACATGCGGAAATTCCGCAGGAGCAATAGTAGTAAAATCTATCATCAAAGAAGAACTAGACAAGAAAAATGTGAAATATGAACTTATCACAGTGGGATGTATAGGGTTATGTTATGCAGAACCGATTATTACTATAATTAAAAAAGGTAAACCAGCTATTTTTTATGGTAACGTCACACCGGACCTAACACGAGATTTAGTGAATTCTTACATTCTAGGGGATGATCCCTTAACAGAATTTGCCATGGGTACTGTTGGAGAAGAAACTATTAAAGGAATTCCTAAACTATTTGATCTTCCTGTTCTAAAACCACAAGTTAGGAAAATTCTACGTAACTGCGGATTCATCGACCCCACTAATATAGACCATTACCTTGCAAAAGACGGATATACTGGATTTCTTAAGGCAATTAACCTTAAAACTGAGGATATAATCAGTGATATAAAAAAATCAGGATTAAGAGGAAGAGGAGGCGCTGGCTTTCCCACGTGGCTTAAATGGCAATTTTGCCGTGATTCAGAAGAAGAAATTAAATATATTATCTGCAACGCTGATGAAGGCGATCCGGGCGCATTTATGAATAGATCACTTCTAGAAAGCGATCCACACTCAGTTTTAGAAGGAATACTTATAGCTGCATATGTAATAGGAGCTAAAAAAGGGTACATTTACTGCAGAGCCGAATATCCATTAGCTCTAGAGAGATTAAAACATGCACTGAACCAAATGCATGAATATGGACTCTTAGGTGAAAATATTTTAGGATCCGGATTTGATTTTGATATAAAGATAAAAAAAGGCGCAGGCGCCTTTGTATGTGGAGAAGAAACCGCTTTAATTGCATCAATTGAAGGAAAAAGAGGAATGCCCCGTACACGCCCACCATTTCCCACCACCTCCGGATTATGGGGTAAACCCACCGTAATAAATAATGTAGAAACAATGGCTAACGTAGCCCTTATAATGCAGAAAGGACCAGAAGAATTCAATGAAAACGGTACAAAAGACAGTATAGGTACAAAAACATTTTCCTTAGTAGGACAAGTAGAAAATACTGGTCTAATTGAGGTTCCACTCGGTACAACATTAAAAGAAGTTATCTATGATATTGGTGGAGGAATTAAGGATAATAAAAGTTTTAAAGCAGTCCAAATAGGAGGACCTTCAGGAGGATGTCTTCCCATGGAATTCCTGGATACACCAATAGACTATGACTCTCTAATAATGGCTGGAGCAATTATGGGATCGGGAGGGATGGTAGTCATGGATGAAGACACCTGTATGGTTGACGTCGCCCGTTATTTCCTAGAATTCGTACAAAAAGAATCCTGCGGCAAATGCGTACCCTGCAGGCTGGGAACCAAACAAATGATGCAAATATTAAATGACATCACTGAAGGAAAAGGTAAAATAACTGATAAAGATCTACTCCTACAACTGGCATATACAATTAAAGATGCATCTTTCTGTGGTTTAGGACAAACTGCACCTAATCCTATTCTCACATCTTTAAAATTTTTCGATGACGAATATTTAGAGCATATAAAAGAAAAATATTGTCCTGCTCTTAATTGTAAAAAACTTATATCATACGTAATTTCATCAGATAAATGTTCAGGATGCACGTTATGCCTTGAATCATGCCCTACCAATGCTATAACTGGTAATATAAAGGAAACTCATATAATAGACCAGACTACTTGTATAACCTGTGGAACTTGTTTTGAATCTTGCCGGAAATACAATGCTATAGAACGGATATCACCAGGAATTTAAAAAAAAATCATTAGAACTATACAATTCAAGTGAGATTAATTAAAAAAAATGATTCATTTTTAATTTAATATTAATTGTATTATGAATGTATTTTGAGGAAATTAAATGAATGAAATAACCTTTATCATAGATGGATTAGAGTTAAAAACCCAAAAAGGGAGTACTATTCTTCAAGCAGCAGCTGAAAATGGGATTTATATTCCCCATCTATGTCACAACCCTGATTTAAAGCCCATAGGTGCCTGTCGTTTATGTTTAGTTGAAAATGAAGAGGGAAGACTGATCACATCATGTGAAAATCTAGCCGAAGAAGGCATAGTAATTTCTACTACAAGCCCCCGGGTAGAAAACGCGCGGATGATGATAACAAAACTATTACTGGCGAATCATGAAGCAAACTGCCTTACTTGTGCTCAGAACAATCAATGTGAATTACAGAAGATATCATCATTTTTTGGTATTGAAAAGGAGAATATGGAAGATCTTAGACGTTCAATAACTGATATCTCACCAGATGAATCTAATCCATTCTTTAAACGAGATTTAAAGAAATGTATATTATGTGGTATTTGTGTGAGAACCTGCAGAGACAGATTAGGCGTTAATGCTATAGATTTCGCTTATCGTGGCGATGAAACTAAAATTACAACTTTTTTAGATCAACCCATAATCGAATCCAATTGTGTATCCTGCGGAGAATGTGTCATAGCATGCCCAGTAGGAGCTCTAGTACCTAAAACTAACTTAAAACCAGTTAGAGTGGTAAAAACCACTTGTACCTATTGTGGGGTGGGTTGCGGGCTTTATCTGGGAGTAAGGGGTCAAGAAATCATCACCTCTCGTGGAGACCCGGAACATCCACTGAGCCAAGGTAACCTCTGTGTAAAAGGAAGATATGCATTTAAATTCGTGAATCACCCGAATAGGCTAACTAAACCTCTAATTAAGAAAAATGGATTGTTTGTAGAAGTGGAATGGGATGAGGCATTAGAATTTGCTGCTCGAAAACTTTCCAAGTATAAAGAAGAATCTTTTGCAGCTATTTCATCCGCCCGCTGCACTAATGAGGATAATTATCTCATGCAAAAGTTTACCCGGGTAGTTATGGGCACTAACAACATTGATAACTCTGCACGCTCCTGTCACGCCCCATCTGTAGCTGCACTAGCCGAAACTTTAGGAAGTGGGGCTATGAGTAACTCTATAGACGAGATACCCCATGCAAAATGCCTTTTCATTATTGGAACTAACCCTAACCAAAGTTATCCTGTACTCAACATGAGAATAATGGATGCAATAAAAAACAATGCTAAATTAATAGTTGCTGACCCTAGAGATATAGAATTAAATAGATACGCTGACATTGTTCTCCAACATAAACCCGGAACTGATGTAGCACTCATTATGGGTATGATTCGAGTAATAGTTGATGAAGGACTTATGGATGATAATTTCATTCAGGATCGTTGTGAGAATTATGAAGCATTACTAAAATCTCTGGAATCATTTGATTTGGAAACTGTTGAACAAATTACAGGATTAAAAGCGGATAATATCAAAAAAGCTGCCCGTTTATATGCTACAACTGAATCATCTGCCATATTTTATTCATTAGGAATAACAGAACATTCTCATGGCACTGATAATGTCATGGCACTTTCTAATCTAGCTTTAATTACTGGAAATATAGGTAAACCCTTTACTGGGATTAATCCGATTCGAGGACAGAATAATGTACAAGGTTCATGTGATATGGGTTGTCTGCCAAATGTATATCCCGGCTACCAGAATGTTGAAGATGAGGATGTTCACAAGAAGTTTCAGAAAGCCTGGAACTCCCAACTCAGCCCATTTATAGGCATGAAAATGCCTGAAATGATGGAAGCAGCCCGAGACGGGAATTTAAAGGCGCTTTATATTATGGGGGAGAATCCTGCTTTGAGTGAACCTGATAGTTCTAATATACAAAAAGCACTCAACGATGTGGATTTTTTGATTGTACAAGATCTATTCCTCACTGAAACGGCACTCTTAGCTGATTTAGTACTTCCTGGAGCTTCATTTGCTTTTGCAAATGCTGACCGACGCGTGCAGCGGGTTCGCCAAGCCATAAAACCCATAGGTGACTCTAAACCTGATTGGCAGATTATAACAGAACTGGCTCAAAAAATGGGAATGAAAGGATTTAATTACAGTAAATCTGAAGAAATTGCCAAGGAAATTGCTGCTTTAACTCCTATTTATGGGGGAATACTATACAATCATCTGGAAGAGAAGGGCCTGCAATGGCCTTGCTTAACTGAAAAGGATGAAGGAACACCCATTCTACATCAGGATAAATTCTCTACCGAAAATGGAAAAGGTAAGTTCATTCCCTTAAATTATAGACTTCCAGCAGAGTTGACTGATGAGGAATATCCTCTTGTATTAACCACAGGACGTAGAATTTTCCATTATCACACTAGCACCATGACTGGGGTAGTGGAGGGATTAATAAAATTATATGACTATGATTCGGTGGAGATAAATCCCGTTGACGCTGAGAAACTTGGTTTACAGGATGGGGAATGGGTTTGGGTGGTTTCTCGTAGGGGACGGATTAAGGCACCAGTTGAATTAACTGATAGATCTCCTGAAGGTCTTATTTTCATGGCTTTTCATTCTCCCAATACAAAAACCAATCTTATAACCAGTTCTGCTTGTGATCCTGTTACGAAAACTCCAGAGTTTAAGTATTGTGCTGTAAGAATTGATAAAGATGAAAATATTTAGTAAAAGTTAAAAAAAGTCACCAGTAAAATTTATACATTAAATTTTTTTCGTAGGCTTGATTGAAGGTATTTTTTAGCACTTTTTTTGATTAAATACCTAAACAGTAATTGAGTAAAACAGGTTTTTTTATTATTTTTTTATAAATTTCAAAATAAATCTAAAAAAATTTAAAATAAAAGTTAGATCCTAATATTATAATATAAATGGATAAAAATTTTTGGATTAATGGAGGGAATTTTAGTTAAATGATAATTAATGAATCTCCGTATGGAATTAATGAGACTATGGGTCGATTATTAAAAGTATTGGTTGAGCATGAGATGACAATTTTTGCAATAGTTGATCATTCCGGTGGAGCTGCTCAAGTGGGTCTTTCAATGCCTAATACAAAACTTGTAATTTTTGGAAATCCTAAAGGAGGCACAGCATTCATGCTTGCTGACGCAAACTTTTCTATAGATTTACCACTTAAAATTGTCGTAAGAAAAAATAATAGTAAAACCGAGCTTGTTTATCAAACAATGGAAGAAGTAGCCTCCCGATACCAAGTTACTGGACTCAGTAACTCCATTAAAAAAATGGATGAAGGTATTCTAGCATTAGTTAATCAAGTAATAAATAAGTAGAATAGAATTAAATTAAACTTAGAATATTTGAATTAAACTTAGCTAATAATAATTTTGATTTTTTTTTATCATTCAAAATATAATATTTTTAATTAATTTTTGGGAGTTTATAATCCGCATTGATTATAATATGGTTCACGATTGGATATCGATTCTAAAAATAATTTTTCTAATTCTTTATCTGAATATTCCAAGCGTAGAGGTTCCATCAAATCAACTAAATTATCGTTTCTAAGTAAACAGGGCTTTAACTTTCCATCTGGTGTTATTCTCAGACGAGTGCAGTTTTTACAGAATTCAGTATTATCCATGGGTCGAACTATCTCGATTTCACCACGTTCTAGGAAATACTTCTTCCTATCTTGCATGAAGTAGCGAGTTTTAATTTCATCTGCTTTAACCTTTAATTTCTCCTCTATTATGCTAATGTCATAATGATAATCATCAAAAAAATCAGTATCAGGACAGCTTTCAGCTTTCAATAATTCTATGAGTTGTAAAATTGCTCCATTCTCTTTACAGAATTTGAACATATCCCAGATCTCCTGATGATTCAAATCACGCATCACCACCATGTTAATTTTAACAGGGTAAAGTCCCACTTCTGCTGCTTTTTTAATACCCTTTTTAACTTGATCAACATAACTGCTTTTGGTTATAAAACGATAAGTTTCAGGATTCAATGTATCAAAACTCACATTAACTCGATTAAGTCCCGCATCTTTCAATGATTGTGCATATTTTTCTAATAGGGTTCCATTGGTGGTTAAACCAATATCTTTGAATTTTAAAGATGATATTCTAGTTACTATATCTATAATATCATCTCTGATTAATGGTTCTCCGCCAGATAATCTTATTTTTCTTATCCCTATATTTTTAGCTACCTGT
Organism: Methanobacterium sp.; assembly: GCA_015661405.1. Classification (GTDB taxonomy): domain Archaea; phylum Methanobacteriota; class Methanobacteria; order Methanobacteriales; family Methanobacteriaceae; genus Methanobacterium_A. The sequence continues at coordinate 820 of JACWMK010000062.1, read as the reverse complement.
GCTATCCTTTCTATCTCTTTCGGTGTCATTTCATATTCTTGAGGAATTATTCCATCATGATGGCAGTAAAAACAGTTAATATTACAGCGATTAGTTATGGAGATGCGTAGAGATAGAACAGGTCGCTGGAAATTATCAGTTTTCACCATTTCTTATGAACAACTCCACATTTTCTTGGATAGGTTCTTTACCATGGGTTTTGAGTGAGTTTACCATACCTAACACACTTTTTTTTATGAAATCCTGGACGAAAGGATTTAAGTGGATGGGCTCATCTCCAATGTAAAGCTCTACTTCTGTTATCTTTTTCATTTTACATTTCATTTCAGATGTTTTGCCTCGAATAATGGCCCGGGCCATATCCAGACAGTTATCGAAACCACACTCTCCGCAATTTCCATAAGGAATCATACTATACGTTCTTTCTTCCACTAAATCCACTAAAGGAGGTATATCTTCCTCGTGTATTTGAAACACATCTACACTGGTTATAGTAAAATCGTCTTGAATTTTAGTGGTTGATATTTTAGGATAATTAGCGAATTTAAATCCTTCAATGATGAGATAATCGAGTTCTTTCATATTATTAATTATCTTAAGGATTTTATCTAGTTCTAATTTATTTTTAAGTAGAAAGAAAGTATTTTCTCCAGATCCCACCACTAATTCAGACCCTGCTTCACGGTGTTTCCAAGTGTCTTTACCCTCTAAATCTAATTCGTGATGAGTGTGCTTGATTGTTCCTACACGATAACCTCTTTTAACTAGTTCACTAACTATTAAAGTGACTAATGTGGTTTTACCTGTGTTTTTAGTGCCT
>JACWMK010000145.1 GCA_015661405.1 Methanobacterium sp. | reverse complement strand
TTTATCAATCAAAGGTTCTTTTCCAAACTCGGATTGTAAATTATGTAAAGGTACACTTACAGCATGTACTCCAAAAATAGTCTTGATTAAATCCGATAAAACAGATTTTCCATTTCTACCCTCACCTGTTATAAAAAATATTGCATGGTAGGGGTTACTATCCTTAAAACAGTATCCGAGGATCTCAAGGAAAAAGTTAAATTTTGTTTCGTCTCCTTGGAATGTTCCTTCTTTATCAATTAATATTTCTTTAATTTTAGTCTCAAAAAAATCAGAATAAGCATTTTCATTATAATTATATGGAACTATTTTTTTAACAAATATTTCAGAATCATGATTAGTGAATTTAAATGTTTTCGTATCCAGTAAACCATTTTTGAAATGTATTATATGGGCTTCTGGTTTCTGGTAGTTTGTTACCATTGATTTAATTTTACTCGTTTCTGATAATTCAAGGGTTAAGTCTGGAAATATTGATTTTATGAACCCTTGGAATTGCTTATCATCATAGTATTGATAAAATCCATTATCATAGTTATATAAATATATATCATCTGTCCCATATTCGATAACTACTTGGTTTCTTTCAATTATAAATTCTGCAATACGTCTAAATGTTGTTTTTGAATAACCGTTATGTTTTATGAAATATTCCATCCCTGGGATACTGTATTTATGATTTATGATCCGGGCAATATTGGCATAAGTTTGATTAATTTTTATCTTTCTTTCATTTTCATCCTCAAAATCCTCAACTTTATACCCCGCGGTTATATATTCATAAATTGAACCCTTAACATTATCTTTGATTCCCCTGTAACTATTTCGAGTTGCTTTAATTCCATTATTGACCCAGTCTGGCTTGTTATTAGCTAATTCTTTTATGACTTGTATTGTACTTCGAATATCAATATCTGCTTTATACATCCACCCACTAAGATGTAAGGTTAAATAATGTCGTTGCCCTTCCTTGTAGAATGGTTTGAGTAATTCTACCAGCTGGGTAATTTCTTCATCTTTAAGTTTTCTTTTCCATCTTCCATCGTTAAAAACACCTTGGAGAGGTTCAACTGCTGAAATGTCTTGTTTTAAATTAATATCTGCTTTATAACCAGCTTCTATGAGTTTGTTTTTAATAAAATCTTCAACATCCTCAACATCCATAATAGGATCATTCTTACCTGTTTTTATGAGTTCATGAGCTCCGATAAAACCATCAGGATATTTAACACTTGATGGTGGAATAACTACGAATATTTTAGATTTACCCCTAAGTTCAATCTCTAGATTAAACAGTTTTCCAATATAATTAGCGTCTTCAACTGGCTTTACACTCCAAAAATAAATATGATAACCCTTTGAAGCAGTTTTAACTTGTAAAGTATCAATATCCTTAAAATGTTTATATAAACCTTCAGGACCTTTTTTATCGTCAATATCTAAGATAACTAGATTTCCAACACTTTGATTTAGTGGATCGCCGGTTATAACTGCAAAATTACCTTTATGTCTCTTAAGGTCTCTTAATGGGTATCTTTTGGTTTGATATGGTTTCCAACTTTTAAGTTTAGGTTCCTTACTACCCTGTTTTAATGGTAGTAAATTTATCACTCCATTTGCGGCTAAGAGGTTTATAATATATGGCAAGTCTCGAAAACTATAGGTTTTTGTTGTAGAAAAGTTTATATTACCTGAAGAGCTAATATCATTATTGGAAGACCCTACACTTCCATCCTTATTCTTTTCTAACATGCATCAAAAACCCCCAATTGGTTTTACAATAAGTTCCATTTATTCACGTCCTAATTGTAATTTAATCATTTTCTCATAATCACCCTCTTTATGTGCTTGAATGATTTTTCCCCAAGTAGTTAATTCCCAATTGTCAGGATTAAAAACTATATCCCTTATTAGTGGTGCATATCCACGACATATTCTCAGTTCTACTTTAATCGAGATTCCTAGGACTTTTCCCGTACTCCACTTAGCAGGTCGGGGCCATTTATATAATTTTGACTTCATAGGCATTTCTTCGAATAATTCTTGAACTCTTTTCCGAGCTTCTTCTTTCAAGTTATAATCGATTGTGATAAAATCATATTCAATTTTACCATATTTACGACCTTTATTTATTCCAAGAAATGGTAGTCCATTCCTTTTATTTTTCCTAAATATTTCATTATTCTGTTCAACCGTTCTACATTCAGGTACGGGGGTTTTATATGATAATGGTTTATATTCTACTCTTGATTCAACTTCAGTTATCATGATGTCCACTTATCCGGACTCTGAAAACATTTATATAATCAAAATTAGAACTATATCTTGGTGGATATTAGGTTCTAATGGGGTTGATGAATGATTTTCAGAATCTTTTTTTAAATTATTCATCACACCTCAATTCCTTCTAATTCTAAGTACTCTTTTATAGTCTCTAATGGCACTGGTGGATTTGGATCATATTTATAACGATTATAAGCTTCTTTTAATGTTTCATTTAGTTCCTTTGACATTTTTATTACCTTTCTAATTCTC
>JACWMK010000144.1 GCA_015661405.1 Methanobacterium sp. | reverse complement strand
AATAAAAAAAACGAAACTATTTTTTAATAGAAACTTAATAACTCATATATATATCGAATTATCGGTTTATGCAATTGTGAGGATGCTTCATTTGTTGAAATAGTATATTTTTTGGGAGAAACTGTTCAATGGTTAAGAAGAAAGCTGGTGATTATAATGAAGAGCATGGTAAAAAACTTCATGATGGAGTGATCAGTAAATTGAATCATATCTCATTTAATAATCTTTTAGATGTTGGTTGTGGTACGGGTAATCTCTTATCACGCATTTCTTCTAAATATGAAGTTAAAATTGCAGGAGTTGATATTTCCCCAGATATGTTGGAGATTGCTCGGGATAAACTGGGTGAGAAAGCTGATTTAAGAGTGGGTGATTCAGAAAATTTACCTTTTGATGATGAATGTTTTGATGTAATTACTTGTACGGATTCCTTTCATCATTATCCTCATCCTGGAAATGTTTTAATAGAATTTAAACGAATACTTAAACCTGAAGGTCATATTATAATAGCTGATCTATCTGTTCCCCAACCATTCAAGCAATTGAGTAATTTATTAATACCGTTTACTAAAGATGGTGATGTTAGAATTTATTCAGAATCTGAAATCCGTAAATTATTAGTAAATACTGGTTTTAAAGGATTTGAATGGGAGCAGATAAATATGAGTGCTTTTATTGTAACTGCATTTAAATGAAATGGAATCTTTATTATATTATTTTTTACTATTAATTTTATTAATTATTACTAATTATATTTAATGGGTTTTATTTGACGATTAGGGGACAATTTGGGTATAAAACTGGACAAACTATTTTAATAATGCTTATCTCATGTTATATGACGGAGACTTAACGGAGGTGATATAAGATGAGAAAAATGGCTTTAATATGTATGTTTGTTATTGTGGCCAGTGCAGCACCTATTTATGCAGCAACACCCAATGCAACTAACACTTCAGTGAACACTACAAATTCCACTCCTTTAGTGAATGACACAACTACAGTTACTCCAATTTGCGTCAACAAAACCAATACTTCATGGAATAATACAAAAGATACATGGAATACTACAAATACTTCAGTGAATACAACTAATTCCACTAAACACAAGGAAATACAGAATTTAGTAGCTAAAATAAAAATAAACCAAGCAGAAATTCAGGGACTCAACAAAGAAGACAAAACTCTCGAAAATCAGATTCCTGCATTACTTAAACAGCAAAAGTTTGTTCAGGTAAAAGATTTCATAGCAACAATTAAGAAAGACGATGCGAAAATCATTGCTCTTGAAAAACAAAATAAATATTTAGAATCCATAATAGATAAATTACAAGGAAAATAAATTTTTTAGAAAATTCTAGATATCTAGAATAATCTTAAAAAAAAATGGGATAATATCTCCCCATTTTCCTTTTTTTTATTTATCCACACTTTTTTCCTCCATTTTTTATTTTACTCCTCCTTTTTTTTAGATAAAACATTTTTAGGAATTTCATCAACATCTAACATAAGAACCCTCTTAAACTTTTTTTAACAGTCCATTCAAAGATTAAAAAAACGCAACTTAAGACCTCCATGACAAAATTCTACATTACTATTAGATATTTACTAATTTTCTAATAACTCTTTCTTAGCTTTTAAAGCATCCTCATAATCCGGATCTATATTTAAAGCTATATCATAACATTCTAAAGCTTCTTTAAATTTTCCAAGTTCCTTGAGGCTATTACCTTTTTCAAACCATGCACCTATATTTAATGGATTCAATTCCAAGGCTGTTTCATAAGAATCCAATGATTCTTGATAATCACCTAATTCAGCTTGATCAATTCCTCTAACGGTCCATGCGTTATCATTTTTAGGTTCTAATTCCAAGACTATATCAAAACATTCTAACGATTCAGTATATTTCCCTAAGTCTGATAAGCTAAGAGCTTTACCATGCCAAGCATTTATATTTTCAGGATCGATTTCTAAAGCTTTATCATAACATTCTAACGCGTATTGGTATCTGCCAAGATTTCCTAGAGAACATCCTTTGTTAGTCAATATGGCAGGTTCCTTTGGGTTTATATCCAAAGCTTTATCATAACAATTTAATGCTTCCTTATTTCTACCAAGATCTACTAAGATGTTTCCTTTGTTATTCCATACACTAAAATTATTCAAGTCTATTTTTAGGGCTTTGTCAAAAGATTCCAAAGCCTCCTGAAATCTACCAAGATCTCCCAGAACAGTACCTTTATTATACCAAGTGTCAACTAATTTTGGGTCAAGTTCTAATGCTTTATCAAAAGCTTCCAATGCTTTCCAATATTCTTCCATTTCAGCAAGAACAATTCCTTTACCCAACCAAGCAACAGCATTTTTCGAGTCAATTTTTAAAGCGTTGTTATAAGCTTCCAATGCATCATCATATCTATCAAGCTCAAATAGAGAATTACCTTTGCCTGTCCATGCTTCCGTATATTTTAAGTTAATGTTCAATGCATGATTATAAGCTTCCAATGCATCTTGATATCTACCAAGCTCTTCAAGAGTA
>JACWMK010000001.1 GCA_015661405.1 Methanobacterium sp. | reverse complement strand
TATTATTATTATTATTATTATTATTATTATTATTATTATTATTATTATTATTATTGTTGTTGTTGATTGTTGCTGTGTTCTTATCAATACTAGTGCTTTTAGGGTTGTTAGTGGCGGTTACTTCATCATTTATAGTAGTGGATGAAATGGGGTTGGATTGGTTTGTTTTGGATTCTAGTTGATTATTATTGCTGGTTATAGTGTGGTTAGATATATTGGCGGATGCTGAGGTGTTCGACGCTAATGTCTGGTTTATGGTATTATTGCTGGCGGCGGATGCTGCTCCGGTTGAGAAAATAATTGACATACTAACTGCTATGAATAGGAATAAAAATGTTTTCTTGTTCATACTTTCTCATTCCTCCTTCTAAATTTTTTTTAGATCAATCCCTTTTATTGATTGGCAAAGGAGTCAAGCTAAATTTTTGGGGAGGATTCATTTTTTTTTGAAAAGTCTTAAAAAGAAATTAAATTGTAAACATAGCAGAAAAACAATCTGAAAAAAAAATAAAACTTCACCCCCGGTCCTAGGGTTGATGATTTTAATAAATAATATGTTATAACTAAACACTAATATAATTAACGATTTCATAATAAATCGTAATATTTATGGTTAACGAACAACTACTTATTAATGTTAGATTAAATTTTTTTTCTAAAAAAAAATGAATAGTTCCTGAAACTTTTTTTTAATCTTAAGCTAGTTATTTAACGTTAAGATAGATTTAAAATTTCAAGTTAGATGGGATCTAGTGTCCAAAAAAAATAGATGCCGTATAAATTCAAGTTTCCTTTAGAGAGCACATATGATGCTCAAGAAATGTCGTATGGATCTCCTGAATTAAATAATGATTCAATAACTATCTTAAATTATACAGATTCCGAATTTATTATACAATACACAGCAGTCCATCATATGAATGACATTCCCGATTCAAATATTAACGATGACCTTTATTTTAATGAAGTCTATTCATACACGGAAAAAGCTGTAAAAACAAATGGAGTGTGGAACCTTACTGGGGTAATTAATAATCCAGTATACTTATCCAATGAAAGTACTGAGAGCTGGTACTCTACTTATACTAATTAATGGTATACAGAACCAGCTAATTCATAAATTTGACAAATATGAAGTTTAATCTTCGAATCCAGATTACATAGACTAAATTAATCCATAGTTTGATAAATAAGAATCTAACAAAATTAGTTATTTCGTTAATTTGTTCTATGGTGGATTCTATAACTTTTGTTTTTATCTACTCCTAATTCTAACACATAATTAACATGCGTAATAAATAATCAAATTAAAATCATAAAAAATGGTACTTATCATGTGAAATTTGTAGGGTTAATGTGCATCTATCATCCAAAAATCTCCATTTTAATGTTTTTGCATCACAGATCCTCCAAAAATATTTGCCATTCTTATTTGATTTTAATAAAAAAATATTAAATATTTTGTTGTTCTATGGCAAATATCATTCATAAAAATATTTAATATAAAATATACCAAAGATGTATTCTTTTTTTTAATTATATAAAATTTGTAGGTTTACTAAAATCGTACATTTATGAAATTCTCTTTTCAGATAATCTCTAAAATTTATACCTTGCAGTTAAAAATCGTTTATCTCCAGTTAGAAATAAATATAGTTATGGGGGATTGATAAGTAATGGTTAAGTTTTTACATACTGCAGATTGGCATTTAGGTATTAAATTCTCTCAATTGGGTTAAAGCAGATTCCGACGAGAAATTAGATTTCAAACATTGAAAAAATATTGAAAATCGTAAAGAATTAAATGCTGATTTTAATGCTATGTTTTTATTATAATGTATGGGGTTACAATTTGTAAATTATTAAGATTTTGAATGATTTAAAGTGTATGAGTTAAAAATATCTATAGTGATGGTGATTAGTTGATAATTACATAGTGATTTGATGATGAAAGTTTATTAGAGATATTATTTCATATGATTATATAATTAACTTAAGGGAGGGGGTTTTTGATGGCAGTTGACTATACTACTTTAATGAATTTTATTTTTGGAGTTATAATTCTTATTTTGGGATTGTGGGTTTTTAGACTTAAGAAATATACTTTAGCTTTATATGTTGCGCTTGGTTTTGGACTTTTTGCTGTTTCATGGTTAGAAGTACTTTTGGGAGCTATTAGTTCTAATAATATTTCAATAATTTTAATCAGGGCACTTGGTTATATTGTTATTGTATTTGCGCTTTTTAGAGAGGTAATTTTAAAATAAGGGCATTTAAGAAATATGAGGATTAATTAAAGTGTTTAGTGAGGTTAAAGCAGTTTATGCTGTTTTAAATCTTTTATACATTTTTGTAAAAAGGTTTGTTACATTATTTTTTTTTTGATAAATTTTTTATATTGAATTGTAGGGTGATTTATTAACAAATTATTAGAATCATTTTATGTATATAATAATCTTGTTTTAGGTTTAGTATTACATTATTGATTATTTTCTGTGAAGTTTTTCTTATTTTTTTATTATATTAAGTTATTATTGTCTTTTTTATTGGATTCTGTTAATTTATTGTTCATTAAAATAATAAAGAGTCTTTTAAAAGTGTATTGGGGTGTGTGACAATGTTACATGGGATAAATTTATATGAAGTAAAATTAAATTGTTATTAATTATGGGGAAATAGAATGTTACAAATAACTGATGGAAAAACCAACTTAACGGAATCTGGATATATTAAAATTATATATGTGACTGATAATGGAATTAATAAAAAGGAATATGAATTCTTTAAAAATAAAATAAGGGAATATTTAACTAATAACTTCAAAAGTAAGTATGATATGGATTTTAAAATAGAAGAGTTTGATGCAAATCAAGGATCTCTATTAGTCACTCTTTATGTAAATACAAATAATACTGATGTCTTTAGTTTTCAGGAGAGTTTAGAGGTCTTTAAGGTATATTATAATGAATTTAAGCAGAAATATGAAAATTTATAGTTCTAACTTTTAAATATTATAATTATATTTTAGTCGGGAGTATATTTTCTCCTAAATCTGAATAGTGTAAATTTAAAGGATTTTCATTTTTAATGTTCTTAAACATGCTTGATCGATTTGGTTGCTTGCTCTTATTTTTGATTTGATCGCCTTATTTTTTAAAAAACTAATGTAAATACATTTTTTTGGTTTTTTTTTAACTGTAATTAATTTGAAATCAAAAGCAGGTTGGATCATCGTGATAAATCCTTCTGGAGTAAAAAGTTATTGGATTGAGGTTGGGGTGTAACATGGGTATAAATACTATAACTAAGAAAAATAAAATTTTATAGAAGAAAATTTTATGAAGTGTAAAAAAATATGTCTGCTATTATTGTGACTTTAATGAATATGATGATTACCTTGATTAACAATTTGGGTTATTGGGGTGTTTTTATTGGAATGTTAATTAGAATTCCAAGTGAAGTAATATTACCCTTAGCTGGATTTGCTGTTTTGCAAGGTAAAATGACGATCTGGGGAGTGACATTAGTAGCTGCTTTGGCAGATCTTGTGGGAGCTCTAGTCTGGTATTCTATCTCCTTGAAAGGTGGAAGGCCTTTGCTTGATAAGTATGGTAAATATTTCGCTATATCACCAAACAAACTAGACCGGGGAGATAAATGGTTTGATAAATACGGTGATGTAACAGTTTTAATAAGCCGGTGTATACCCATGATCGCGGAACTAGTATCTATTTCAGCGGGAGTCTCCAAAATGGATCTTAAAAAATATATTACCTACACTTATCTAGGTGCATTACCCTTTGACTTTGCTTTAGTATTTCTAGGATTCAAATTAGGAGCTCAATGGAATATTGTAGAAACTTATTCATCCCAATTAAATATAATATTTTATATCGGAATTATAGCAGTAGTAGGTTTTATAATATACAAAATTATCCAAACACGCGAAGATATTAATTTGTTAAAAACTAACCAATAAAAAAACGTTTCTCGAGTAAGAATAAAAGTTAAAAAAAGGTCATTTTTACTGTTATATTATTTTATTATTAAGACCTTGAGATATATGAAGAGGTTTTCCAAATGCCTGAGATGGCAACTTATTAAGAGGCATTGGAATATGAGAATATTTCATTAGCATGTAGGATTCTTGATAAAATTTCCCTAGATCGTTTAAGTTATATTTAACAGCATCTAGAAAAATGATTCCAAACAATGGGAAACACCAAACAGTGTGATTAATAAATTTCATTTAATAATTATAAATCATCTAAACTGTCTAGAAAACCATCATCATCTGAGATTTTTTTATTACGTTTATCATATTTTTCTTCAATCTTATTTTGTAAAGTTTCATTGTATTCTTTTATTTTATTAGTTAGCAATTCATATTTTGATTCTAAAGTTTTTTTAGTTTGTTTTTGTATAATGTTTACGTTTTCTCTATTGTTCTCTTTAGTTATTTCAAAATAAATATATTCTTTTTCAAGTTTTGTTTTATCCATTCCTAAAACCATATACTTTAATAATTGACTATCTCCATCAAATGGGATTTTATATTTTATTCTATCTTCATAAGAACCCATAAAGTGCTTTAGAGTCGGTTCAATGTGTATTCGGGCCATTTCAGGATCAATCTTACTAAAATTAACGATGGGAATATCAATACTAAATTCTTCTACTAATTCGTTTATGTATTGCTTTTTATCTAATTCATGGAATTTTTCAGTTTTGATTGAGCTAATTCTCTTTTCTATATCTCTATATTTATCTTTGAAATATTGGTTTAAATTTTCCTCAAAAACTCCCACCTTAACACCTCCATCTTATTACAGAGTTTTAAAGTTCTACATTTTCGATATTCTTTTTGAAAAATTATCCGCCCACTTTTTAATATCTGTATAATCTTCAATCCCAACATAATCTAAATATTTTGAATAAGGAATTGAAATGAATTGATAAATCACTTGTTTCTTACTATTTGATTATCCATTCAAAAACCCTCCCTAGAAAAAACTAATTAATAATCTAATTTGATTTATTAATATATTTATTGAAAAAACATCTTAAATTATTAAATTTTAAAAACAAATTTGTTGTAAATCTCTAATGTACTGTTATTAGATCAAAATCTTAATTCTAATTTCACTAATTTCACTACAAGTGATGGTGAAAAAATCAATTTTAAAAGTGTTCTTATTATCAATGTAGGAGATCAAGTTCTTGTGACTTTTATTGAAGATGAATTCAAAAATCCTATTGTAGTTGGAAAAATGCCTTCAAAAAAATTAATTATTTTCAACGGATATTAGGAATAGAAAAATTTATTGAAGAAAAGTAAAAGAATAAATGTATGATTTTTATATTATTATATTAAGTAGTTCTTGGTTGCTTCTTCATCGGCCAGAGATTGGAAAAGTTTCTGCAAACCTGCAATGAAAAGGGATGAGTCTACGCATTTGCTAGAATTTCCCGTGTTTTTTCTTAAATTTCGGATTTATCCAGCAAAAGCCTTTTGATAATTATAATCATGATAACTCTTTTTAATAAAAAAAAATGGATTAATGATGCATCATCTCATTGCAGCACCATTATTCTAATATTGAATATTATTTAGGTTCAAAGGCTTTAATAGTTATGGTGGTGAAGAACCTTTATGTATACACCATGACCGTAGATGTCGGTTCACAATACATTGTAATTGTTAATGTCGGTGCAGAGGACGGACAAGTCTTACATATCGATGATACTCGATATCCGGATTAAACCAAAAACAATATTCAAATAAAGTGATGTGTTTATATGGTTGATTAAGATTTAATAGTCTCATTTAGGAAATCGATTTTTAAAATTGGTTCACGTTCATCCATGGAATAAATTGGATTAAAAAAGCACTCAAAATAGTATGTAAATGCACATAATAAAGGAGAAGAGCGTTATTTTTTATTATGTTGAATTCATTTTTTAATTTTACTACTACAAGTTTGGCAGTATTCATAGTTTGTCATCATTTTCTGATAAACATTCAGGATAAATCAGCATATTTATAACACCTTTATATTAATGATTAAAAAAGTTTAATTTAAATTTTACTGTAGCGGAGAATGTATATTATTAAGCCTACGCCGAGTAATCCGCTGGCAGTGAATCCTAGAAATCCTAGTAGTGGCATGTCAAAAATCATAGGTCCACGGTTAATTTGAATTATCCATGAGGATCCTAATAGTAATGCTGCAATTATTATAGCTATTACTACTTTGTTACTAGTCCGTTCTATATCATCCGTGGTGTTTGGGGAGAATTTAACTTCAATTTCACCTTGTTCAACTTTAGCTATGAAACCATTAAGGTTACGGGGTAGGTTCTTCATTAAGTGTTCAAATTCATATAAGTTATCTTTAAAAAATTCGGTGAGATTTTTCGGGTCTAACTTTTTAAGTAAAAGTTTTTTAACCATAGGTTGGAATATAGTGGTTGCATCAAATGCGGGGTCAAGTGAATAGGCTACTTCTTCAATTAACGTTACACCTCTAGTTATGAGTGTAAACTCTGGTGGTATCCGTGCTTGGTATTGAACAATTAATGGTATTAATAATTCACTCATAATGTAACCTAAATGAATGTTTTGAAGGGTAGCCCCATAGTATCTGTCTAAAATATCCATTATAACTCTTTTAAGGGAGTAAGTATCAACAGATTCATCTAATATTCCCATATAAATTAGTTGGTTGATAATAGCGTTTACTTTGTATTCAATGACTTGAATGGATAGTTCTCCGATGTTTTGCATGAAATCTTGATCTATATGACCCATCATTCCAAAATCAATGTAACAAACCACATTATCTGGTAAAACATATAGATTCCCGGGATGAGGGTCGGCGTGGAAGAAACCGTCAATGAATATTTGTTGAAAGTAGGATTTAGCTACTTTTTCAGCTAAAAGTTTAGTATCGAAATCGCCCGGTGACTCCATCACTTTACTCATTTTGACTCCTTCTATATATTCCATAGTCAAAACTAATGAAGTTGAATAATCTGGGTAGATTATGGGTACATGGATTCCATTATTATCTTGAAAATTATTTTGAAAATTTTGAGTGTTTCTAGCTTCTAATTGGTAATCCATTTCCTTATTCATGGATTTTTCAAATTCATCCACGATACCGGGAATATTAAGGTACTTAAGATGAGATATTCTCCTGTCAATTATATCTGCTAGATGATGCATTATAGCAATGTCTTTCTTAACTGTATCTTGAATACCGGGTTTTTGGATTTTAACGGCTACTTTAGTGTCATCATGGAGTGTTGCTCGGTGTACTTGTCCAATGGATGCTGTTGCTATTTGTTCCTTTTCAAAGGTTTGATACGCTTTTTTTAATGATTTACCTAGTTCGTGTTCTATGATTGATTTAATTGTTTCAAATTCTATGGGTATGGTGTTATCCTGTAATTTAGTGAATTCGTTTGACATTTCGGGACCGACGAGATCTGGTCGGGTACTCATCATTTGACCGAGTTTAATGAATGTGGGGCCTAATTCTTCGAAAACTAATCTTAATCGTTCGGGTGCGGAGGCGTCGAGATCTATATCTGAATTATATTTACTGAATAAATCTCCCCAGCGTGAGCCTTTTAATTTCATCTCTCCTACTAAATTATCAAAGTTATATTTAATTAATAAATTAATTATTTCCTTTAAACGTTGAAAATCGATTTTATCTTTAGATAAACTTATCATAATTATCATCCTTGATTTTTTATTCTATTTTAATTATTTATCATTTAATAGAAGCGATTATTAGTAACATTTTTATAAGTTATTTAATTAAAGTATTTAAGAAGCAAGCAATCAAGCAAGCACGGGTATTAAGAGTTCAAGTCAGGAATCTCAATAACCTTCATAATTAGATTTAATCACTATTTTCACTTCTTTTCAAGCACTTGAATTTAAGAGGATTTTCAATGGCATGTTAATTTTCTCTTTTTTTAATATTTACATATAGATCTATCATTAAATTACGTTTATTTGAATACTACAGATAATAAACCCGCTCACATCACTCACTAAAACTCTAAAAGCCATAACTGAATTATGTAGAATGGTAATGGATTAAAATTATTTCAGAAAACTAGTTTATGACACTTTAACGCCTATTGGCAATGATTCGTCATTTATCCATGCTCTTAAAACTTTATTAAATAATTCGGGATTTTCCATATTCCATATATGTCCCACTCTTAAAGCAATTGCTCTCTTTGAATTTGGAAGAACATTTATAAGTTTTTTTGCAGATTCATTAATGATTCTATAATCTTTTTCACCTATCATCACTAATACAGGCACATTTACATTTCCAAGGCCTTCAGGCATTTTAAAAAGCATGTTCTCTCGGATAATCTTATCTAATGAATCTTGTTTTATATTGTATGTTGATTCCTTAAATTTATTAAAGAGATTTTTAGGTATGTTGTATGATCTAATATAACTCTTAATAAATAGAGGATTATTCTTTACAGGTGTATAAATTTCAATAAGATGATTTAAGAGTTTTAAAAAATTTTTAGTAGGCGGAGTTGTGCGTACTAGCGTTCCACTTATAAGTGCATGATCTACAACTTCTGGAGCTGTGCTTAGAATTTGGACAATTACCTGAGCACCCATAGATATTCCTATAAGATGTGCTTTTTTACCATGAGCCTGATCTTGGATTAAATTAATTATCATTTCTGCGGTATTTTCCACAGTTAATGGTTTTATCTCAGAGCTTTTCCCATGCCCGGGAAGGTCAACTACAATACAATGATAATCGTTGAATGATTTTACCTGTTTATTCCACATCCATCCTGCAATTCCGTCTCCATGGAGGAATAATAGGGTTTCATCATTGTTTTTACCTGTTTCTTTGATGTATAAACTCATAAAAATCCTGCTCTCATTCGATTTAGAAATAAAAAATTGTAAACATTATTTAATCTTGAAATAGTATTGATATAAATTTTATCAAAAAATAATCTAAAAAAAACAGGAATATGATGGTGTTATATTTATTGAACAGGAGTATGTTGAAACAAATTGAGCAAAGTATCTGAGGATGATATGATTTAAGTAGAAAGTGTTGGATTGGATGATATTGTGAATGTTTCTGATGAAATGGTATGATGGATGAGTGAAATTAAAGGAGTATCCTCGAGAGGGATTCTTCACTTTTTTTCAAGCATTTGAACTTGACTGACGCTTGTAAGTATGGTTGTTTGTTTTTTTTATATTTTTTTTTAGTTGAAGTAAAAGTGTTTTTTTGGTTATAATTTCTCATTTTTTTATATTGAGTTAACCTTTTTACGAGGTTTTTGTTTCTTTATATATTGCTTCTGAGTTTTCAGGTAGTTTTAGCCACATTTTATCTTTTAATATTATTGTAACAGCTATTATACTGAAAATTACACCTGAAATTACATCAAAGATTATTAATCCAAGGAATGAGATTGATGTTGGTGATAGTAATAAACCTACAGCGAAATTGGTCATAGTTGTTTTATTCAATTATCTATCAAGAAATGTGAAAAATTCATTGAAAACATTAGATTCGGTAATTGGGGGGTTTTTCATTTTAATATTATCCAAACTTTTTAGTATTTCGTAAACGTTTAGAGAGGATTTTTTTGGTGTTATTACAAGTTTATTGTTGATGGTTTGTTTAGAATCATCTTAATTTTTCTTCGTATTTGATTTATAGCCTGTAAATGAATTCATTGTATCTGTAAGTCGGTGTTTTATTGATAATAGAAAATTATTAATAAATTATGGATTATATTAATAAATTAAGATTTAAAGGTTTTTTTATTTAAATGGGGGTTGATTAAAATGAAAAAAGATACAATAGAAATGAAAAGTGAAATACTTCCAAAGATGTCTACATTGATAACTACAGCATTTGGTTTAATTGCCGCATTAGCCTGGAATCAAGCAATACAAGCGATTATATTACAGTTATTACCAAAGCAGAATGGGATACTCGGTTTATTGATCTATGCTATTATAATAACAATTATTGCAGTTATTGCAACTGTTGGAATTGCTAGAGTTATATCTAAACCTGCAGTTCAAGAAGTTAGAATAGTGGAATAAAAATGTAAACGAGAGAATTCATAATCACTGAAGGAATCCTATATAATGTATATGTACCTTAAATTAAGTTTTTTAAATGATAAAATTAATTTTAAGGCTTAATTTTTTTTTAAGTGTTCTACTAGTTTACAGTTTAGATTTTAAAAAAGTTTAGATTATTATATAATTAAATTAGGTGTGGCTATAGAATGAGAATGTTTATAAATGGAGAATTAGTTAATAAAGATGAAAAAATTGATGTTTTAAACCCTACAGACAACTCAATCATTGACACCGTACCTCATGGAAATCGTGATGATGCTAAAAAAGCTATTTATGCTGCTAATGATGCTAAAAAGGCCATGAAGGATATGTCTTCACGTGAAATATCTAATATACTCTATGAAATCTATAATGATTTATATAAATGTCAAGATGAATTTGCCGCTATAATAACTAGGGAAACTGGAAAACCTATTCGGGACGCTAAATTTGAAATGGAACGCTCATTAGATACGTTATTACTTGCAGCAGAGGAATCAAAAAGATTATATGGTGAAACTATCCCTATAGATGCTGGTATTGGTGGTAATAATGTTATGGGATTCACCATAAGAGTACCAATGGGGATTTTAGGTGCTATAACTCCTTTTAATCATCCTGTGAATTTAGCTATGCATAAAATAGCCCCGGCTATTGCTGCTAAAAATACTGTGGTTTTAAAACCTTCCCGTAAAGCTCCTTTAGCTGCTTTGAAGCTGGTTGAATTAATGGCCCCATATTTGCCTGATGGTGCTTTAAATGTTTTAACGGGGGATAGTAATGTTGTTGGTGATGAAATAGTTACTAATAATCTGGTTAATAAAATATCATTTACTGGAAGTGTGGCTACAGGATTGTCTATTGCCCAGAAGGCTGGAGTTAAAAGTCTTACATTAGAATTGGGTGGAAATGATCCACTTGTTGTTTTGGATGATGCAAATATAGATGATGCTGTTAGTGCTGCTGTTAAGGGGTCTTATGTATTTGCTGGTCAAGTTTGTATTGCTGTAAAAAGAATTATAGTACAAATGAGTGTGGCTGATGAATTTATAGATAAATTAGTTTCGGAAACTAAAAAATTAAATATGGGAGATCCTTTTAATCCAAAAACTGATGTCGGACCCTTAATAAATGAGGATGCAGCTTTGAAAGTTGAAAGTAGAGTAAATACTGCTTTAGCTGAAGGTGCGGAACTTTTATGTGGGGGTATTCGTAATGGTGCTTTTTATGAGCCTACAGTTTTGGATAGAGTATCATCTAATCAAGAATTAGTATGTAATGAAACTTTTGGACCAGTATCACCCATAATAAGAGTAGGAAGTGTTGATGAAGCTTTTAAAATGGCTAATAATACACAATATGGTTTACAGGCTTCTGTATTCACAGAGAATATAGAGAATGCTAAGAAGGCTGTGAAATTTATCGATGCCGGTACGGTACTTATAAATAAACAATCTACATTTCGTACGGATAATATGCCTTTTGGAGGTTTTAAGATGAGTGGCGTGGGAAAAGAAGGTGTGAAATATGCAGTGGAGGATATGACACTTTCTAAACTAGTAATTATAGGATGAATTTAAAATAAATTTATAAAAAAAACTCATTTTTTTTTAATTTTTAATAATAATATGTATTATATGTTATTTTTTCTTTTTATTATTGATACCTATGTATAGTCATGTTCTATTGTAAAAACAAAGAATTATCAAAAGAAATAAAATTGTCTAAAAATTGAATTTACCCACCTTTTGCCATGAATTTTTTCACCATATTCTCCACAGATACAACCTCTTTTTTGGATGGAATGTCAAGTTTGAATCTGACAAATCACCAAATTCAGCTCCTAAAAATAACTATTTTCAATTTAAAATCACAAATAATTTATTATTAATTTTAAACATAAATCTGTTTATGAATATGTATTAAAATCCCTTCAACAATTCGTTTAAATTCCCCACGAACTCTAAACCCGCATTTCTGCCTGTATCTGAAAGTATCAATATTTTTTCTTTCTTATTTTTCCTAAATAATTTTATATTTATTCGGGATTTGAGGGATTCGTTAACTTTAGCTGTCATTTCCCCCAATTTTGGAGCTGGGATATCCACACCTTCAGTCCGAATGGCGTTTATTTGTAGTTCTAGTTTTTTATCACCAATTATTATTTCGATATTATTTTTAGTAAGTTGTATTTTTTCTATTTTAGCTCTATTGTAGGTTGTAAACTTATAAAGCCTTTTATTATGGAGTAAACCGAATATGTAACCTGTAAAGTAACTACCAAGCCATGGAATTTTAGCAATGGATCCAAAGAGGGATAAACCCTCATCATCAAAATGGTTAGTCTGCATCCATATCCATGAGGATGGCATGGATGAACCCCAATCTTTCTCAATATATCCTTTGCCCCCTGTGAAATCTTTTTTCTCTCCATTTATTTCTAAATATCCATTTATTGAATGGTTGAAACTTAAAACTCCATGATAACATTCCATAAAAGGAATAAAGGCATAAATTCCCATAACGCCTGGAGAAAATCTTTTTACTGGCCAGGGAATTATGTTTTCGAATTTCATTTGCCCTGTAATTTTTGTTTGACCATCATCAATATCAAGGATAATATTGTTCAGGCTGAAAAAGTTATTACCAATTTTGATTTCAAAATATTCATTATTTGCCCAGAAACTTGAAAGAGGATATTGAAAGTAATGAAGATCCTGGTTACGTGCATCCATAAACATTACAAAAGCATTTGATTTATTTAGGTTTTTAGGGATGGATACTCCAGCTATTATTGCGCAGGCTAATTTTTCATCTTTAGATACAGATTTGAAGTACCATCCTTCAAAATAGTTTTTTTTCTTCCCTCTGCCCTGAAAAACTTCGGGTTTCCAGATTGCCATCGAATCACCTGTTAAAACAAGTTTTTTTACGATTAAATTGATTTTGAACTCTAAAACACGTTATTATACCAGATTTCTGTAAAAATATTTAATGAAATAAATAATTAACCATATTTAATAGTCATTTTAATTATTATATTGTTCGATTTTTCCAATTTAATTAAACTATTTTTTGGGTTTATGGGCTCAGAGTGTATTAATCTAATTTTCAGGAGATAATTTTTGAATATTTCATTTAATTTATTAATTAAAAAAAATTTGAAAAAAAATTATTTGCAGTTGGTTTTGTTGTTTCGTTAAGTGAAAATAAGCAATTATATTTTTTTTTTGAATGTTTTTTTGGCTGTTTCTCGGAGTACGAGAGAATTTCCATATAGATCAAATATTATAGCTTGAGTACCATATGGTTGAGTTTAGGGTTCTCTTGATAATTGAGATGACTTTAAAAATAAAAATAAATATTAACTTATAAATGTAATAACAGTGGAGTTGATGAACTTTGATCGATGCAGAAAATCTTACAAAAAAATTTGATAAAATTACTGCAGTAGACAACCTTACCTTACATATAAGCGAAGGTGAGGTTTTCGGTTTTCTAGGGCCCAATGGAGCGGGAAAAACAACTACTGTGAGGATGCTCGCCGGTTTGATATCAAAAACCAGTGGCACGGCTAGGATAGGTGAGTATGATATCGGAAATAATAAGGATATGCAGAAGATCCGGAGAATGATTGGTTTATTACCGGAGAATGTTGGTCTCTATGAAAATTTAAGCGCTTATCAGAATCTCGATTACTATGGTAGATTTTATAAAATCAGTAAAGAGCAGAGGCGGGAGAGAATCGAGTATTTCCTTAAAATGTTAGGACTTTGGGATCAGAAGGACTTATCAGCAGGAAAGTTTTCTAAAGGTATGAAACAAAAACTAGCTATAGCTCGAGCTTTAATTCATGATCCTCAAATACTATTTTTAGATGAGCCTACAGCAAACCTTGATCCAGAGGCTGCAAAAACAGTACGGGATTTCATTCTGGAACTTAAGAGGGAGAATAGAACTATTTTCCTTAATACTCATCTTTTAAGTGAGGCAGAAAAACTCTGCGATAGAGTAGGGATAATTAAAACTAAATTGTTGGCTGTTGATACTCCTAAAAATTTGACTCAATCATTAAGTGGAATTAAAACAGTTATCCAACTGGAAACAATTAATGATAAGATTATAATGGCTGTTGAGAAACTTAAACCAGGGGAAGTTGAGGTTAGTGATAATAAACTAGTTATTAATGTAACTGATCCTGAATTGGAGAATCCTGATATATTGAAGGCTATTGAAACTGCAGGTGGCCGCGTACAATTAGTCAATGAAGTTACATCTACTCTAGAAGATGTTTACCTGAAATATGTTAGGGGTGAATAGAAATGGATTTCGAAAACGCTTGGAATGTTGTTAGTAAAGATTTTGCAATATTTAAAAAAAAGAGAAGTATTATTTATTCATTAACCATATTGCCAGCTGCTATTGGAATAGCGTTCCCCATAATCTTAATACTTATTAAAAACCTGAGTCAGTCTTCATATGTTGCTTTACTTCCTGCTTTTAATGCACTTTTATTCTGGTTCATTATTTTAGCAGCTATTATTCCCGTTGCTGTTGCTAGTTATAGTATAGTTGGTGAGAAACTTGAGAAAACATTAGAACCGCTCCTGGCAACGCCTCTAACTGATGGTGAAATCATTTTAGGTAAAACATTATCTGCTTTCATACCAAGTATTCTTGCAACCTATCTCGGCGCCGCCGTATTTATGATTTTCAGTGATATTATTACTTTCCAACAATTGGGTTATATACTCTATCCTAATTGGACTGCGGCTGCCTTTTTACTTGTGGCTGCACCTCTAGCTTGTATTTTTGGTACTGAATTCAATATGCTCGTCTCAATAAGAGTTAATGATCCTCGAACAGCACAAAATTATGGGGGTGCCTTATATTTACCTTTACTAGTTGTATTTATTTTAGGAGAAGCCGGAACCATTCCACTAGACACTAAAACAATACTAATATTTTCAGGGATTCTCCTAGTTGTGGCTATAATCATATTTTATATAAACAAATCATTATTCCAGAGAGAAGAGATAATCACAAAATATACTTAAAAAAAAAATATAAAATCCTAGATAATAAACTAAAAAAATTGTTGAGGAAAACTTCTAAGTACTTATTTTTACCTATTGATTGATTTATTTCTTTTTTTGGTTTATTAACTACTTTTTATTTGAATATTTTCTTCAAGTAATTTTTATCAAAAATATTTAATATTATCTAATACTTAGATTGAAGAAAATGTATAAACATTTAATTAGGGGATTGTATCAAATTAAATGGGGACTTTTAGCTCAAATTTTATTTATTTCTTTTAGTACCCTTACTAATAAAAGTATTAAAGATTAACAGGCGTTAATTATAGTAAAAATTGAAACAATGGGTTTTTAATTTAAAAAAAATTTGTAGGAGGAATTATGAATTATAAAATATTTTTATTTATGTTCATTGCAGTGAGTATGGCTTTTATCTTTTCAGGCACCGCAGCAGCCGCCAGTAATAATACTACTACAACAATACTTTCATCGGATTATAACATTAATACTGGTTCAAATAATACGATCTACGTCAGCACCCAGGGAAATGACAGTTGGAACGGATTATCATCCACATATAATAAAACAACCGGAAGCGGACCAAAAGCTAGTATTATCAATGCTACAGGTACTGTTGCGGATAATGGGACTATTTATGTTGCAAATGGTATATATTATGAACATATAATCATAACTAAAAATTTAAAATTAATAGGTCAAAGTCAAAACAATACTATTATCGACGGTAGCAATAATGGGCAGCCAATAATTATTAACAATTCATGTATACTCACTATAACTAATTTTACAATTGAAAATGGTCAAACTACAACCGATGGGGGAGGAGTAGCTAATTGGGGTGATTCAACTATCATTAACTGCAATATCTGGCGGAATACTGCCGGTTATTGTGGGGGTGGTATACTAAATTATCTGGGCATGGTAACCGTAAATGATAGTAACATAGAAAATACAATAATGCCACCTACGGTGGAGGTTTATATAACCGAGTAGACGGGACTATATTTATCTATAATAGTAACATTCAAGGAAATACAGCAAGTATTTGTGGCGGTGGAATGTTCAGTAAAGGAAATGTAACTATTATAAACAGCAATTATTATGAAAACCATGCGAAAAACAATGGGGGCGGAATAAATAATTACGAAGGAAATTTATTTATCAATAAAACTAATTTTACTGAAAACATTGCAGATAACATGGGAGGAGGAATCTCTAACCGTGGCTCACTAACTATAAAAGAAAGTAATATTATCGGAAATACTGCCAAATACGGTGGAGGAATAGTTAACCAAAATGGAACAGCGATTGTTAATTTCAACAGTTTCATCAACAATCAACCCACGGCTATACAACTTGAAGACGGGACTATCAATATTAATTATAATTGGTGGGGAAGTAATAATCCTAATTTCAGCACACTAATAAAAGGAAATGCAACTACTAATCAATGGATAGTATTAACTGAAAAATCCACTCCTAACATGGTTAATTTAGGTGGGAACTCCACGGTAACCGCGGACTTATTACATGACAATAGAGGCATATATCATAATCCAATGAATGGTGTAGTGCCTTACACGGGTTCAGCTAGTTTCTCAACGAATAAAGGATCTATTAAAAAAAGTAACTTCTCCAATGGCATTGCCACTTCAACTTTAACCAGTCTAAACACTCCAGGAGTAACTGTAGTATCATCAACTGTTAATAACCAAACTGTATTTACTAATGTTACCGTGAAAAATACTATCACTATAAGTCAATTAACCAGTGCAGCTTATGACGTTAAAATCTACTATGAACATAACCGTACACTACCTTCTGAAATAACCATCGACAGTCGAATAGTGTTAAGTCAAGCTCAATTCCTACAATTACTCGTCAACGCCACCATTAACATTAACCGGGGCATATTAAATCCTTTGCAAGTTAGTGATGTTAAAACTGCACCTAAACCCACGGGAAGCTACAAGGCAGGTAAATTATATGAATCAGAGTACCTTATAGTTGCCCAGAATATTGAAAACTTCATTAACAATAACAAACGTGCACCTAACTTCGCCACCACCAATCTCGGTAATATACCCTTTAGTAAACTAATATACATGTATAGTAAAATCTTGAATTATTACGGATTTCACAATCAGCTACCTAATTACGTCAGCATTTAAGAAAAATTAAGATGTAATTTAAAACAAGTTTTTTATAACTTGTATATTACTTTTTTTTATAAATAACGTTTTTTTAACTTAATTTAATCTTACTTGGTTGCTTTCTTATTTGGTTTCCAAATGTATAGTTGGGACTTGGAACATTAGGGGTGATTTGATTAGATTTGTTATTACTATATTTTAACTTTATTATTATAAGTTATATGGTAAATAAACAGTATGTTTCTGGAAAGGATGATTTCTGCCAAATGACTTATAAGAATAATTTATAAGATTTATATTTATGAAACAAAATGTGAATAACAGAACTGATTCTTCGTTCTGGTTAAAAAATTGTCCTGCTACTAATTTTCCTAAGCTTGAAAAAGGATTAAAAGTAGATGTAGCGATACTAGGGGGTGGTATTGCAGGTATTACTACTGCTAAATTATTAAAGGATGCAGGTAATACTGTGGCTGTAATTGAATCGGATAGGATTGTAAAAGATGTGACTGTGGGGACTACGGCTAAGATAACGATGGGGACATATAATGTACTACTTTCTAATTTAGGTAAAATTAAAGCACAAGCAATTGCTAATGCTAATATTAAAGCTTTTCATAAAATGGTTGAGATTATAAAAAATAATAATATAAATTGTGAATTGCATCGGCTTCCCCTCTACATTTACACGGAATCACAGGAAAAGGCTAATGAAACACTTGATGAATTTAAAGCAGCTAAACAATTAGGTCTTCCAGTTTCTTACATAGGAGAAGTGCCGTTACCATTTGAAACAGGCCCAGCTATCAAGTATGATAATCAGGCCCAGTTTCATCCACGTAAATATCTCCTAGCTCTTTCTATGGAAATTCCTGGTGAGGGGAGTTACGTATTTGAGAAAACACGGGCTAATAATATTATAATTGGTGAAAATAAAGAGGTGATAACTGATCAGGGTTCGATTATGGCGGATAAAGTTGTAGTTGCGACACATAATCCAGTGTTTGATCCTGATAAATTGAAGAATCATTTGTCTCCTGCCAGATCATATGTGATAGGATTATATTCTAATGAGGAGTTTCCAGATGGAATGTTTGTAGACATTGAAACTGCACATACTTACCGTACCACACCTACAGATGAAGGTAACCTAATCCTAGTGGCGGGGGAACATAGTCCATTAAATGTAGACGATAGGAATGTTTATTATTGTCGTCTTGAAAACTATGCACGTCAACACTTGAATGTTGAGTCCATTAAATATCATTGGTCTAATTATGATTACATAACCGATGATGGATTACCATTGATTGGAATGACATCCGTGGAAGGTGTATATGTGGCTACTGGATTTGGATTTTGGGGTATGACTACCGGTACCTTATCTGCTATGGTAATAAGTGACCTTATCATGGGCAAAGAAAACCAATTTGCGGAATTATTTGACCCTCTCAGGTTCCAGTAAAATTATTAATTTTATATTTTTTTTTAGAAAATAAAAGGTTCATGGATTTAATAATTAAAATAAATTATCATCACAATTTGCTAACATATTTTACTGGGTTACTTCTGTTTCTCTGTATATTGCCTGTGAGTTTTCGGGTAGTTTAAGCCACATTTTATCTTTTATTATTATTGTTACTGCTATTATACTGAAAATTACTCCATTGATTACGTCAAAGATTATTAATCCAGTGAATGAGGTTAAAGTTGGTGAGAGTACTAAACCTACACTGAAATTACCTATAGCGTGGAGTAGTATGACTAATAGGAGACTTCCTCGGGTGTGATTGTATACCCAAGTGTAAATGAAAGTTATTGGGATAATTAATAAAAATTTTGCTAGACAAAGTATGGTGAATATGATGGCTCCATCAGATAATAATTGAGGTATGTAATTGGGGAAATGCCATATCGTCCATATTACACCTAGTATTAATGAAGCAATTAATGGTGAGTAATGATTCTGTAAGTGGGGTAAAGCAAATCCTCTCCAACCAATTTCTTCTTCAAAACTATTGAGGAATAAAGTGAATATGAAGAATGGAATAAGTCCAGAAACTGTGTATTGAAATTGTACTGGTTGACCACTTAAGAGATCTGCTATAATTGAAATTAAGAAATAGATTAGGGGTACTATTATTATTACAAAAATGTACCATTTTACATTTACTCTCCAAATATATAGTTTACTAAGTAACTCTCTAACTCCTTTAACATTGGATAAGCCTCCGCTTATAATATACGCTACTATAAATGAGCTGATGATTATTTCGATTATTGTTAGTGAATATATGGGTGAAATAACGTATAATGCGATTAGAGTAATTATAAAGGTTATTAGAAATGTTATCCATCTTTTAAGGTAATTTTTCCTGATTATTTGAGGTTTATTGATAGCTGAGATGATTATTGCTGCTAATGCGACTCCAAAAAGTGATATTGAACTAAATTCTGGAATTAAATATACGAGCCAGCTGAGTATGAACGCTAATATAAAAAAGGATATTA
The DNA here is from genome assembly GCA_015661405.1 of Methanobacterium sp. Classification (GTDB taxonomy): domain Archaea; phylum Methanobacteriota; class Methanobacteria; order Methanobacteriales; family Methanobacteriaceae; genus Methanobacterium_A. The sequence continues at coordinate 103,348 of JACWMK010000001.1, read as the reverse complement.
ATTGATTATTTCTAATTAAATTTGTTATACTATTCACAAATTTAACTCCAGTATGATTGTGTGAAAATAAAAGAAAATATATTTTTTATTCTTTTTTATTGAAGTACTTTTCTAGGCGATTCCAGAAGTATTCTGTCCATCCTTCTAATAGATAGTCTTCCGTTATTTCCATGGGGATGTTAGATTGAATCAGGGTTATTTCAGTGCCTTAAGGTATTGTCTTGAAGGTTAATTCAACTTTTGACGGCTTCAAATCCTTTGGGCCATATCGCCTTTTGTTTTATTGAATGAGTTTACCTTTTCATAACTATACTATAATATATTGATATTTTATTGTCATAAAAATATCTTTTTTTTGATTCTATTCGACTAAAAGTTGAGTTGAGGCTTCGGATGACGAAAGATGGATAAATTCATATTATTAAATTTTTTTGGTTTAGATGTTCTGTAAAGTTATTGGGTGTTGGTTTGTGTTTCTATGTTTTTTTATCCATTTTTTGATTTTTTTGGTTTAGATAGCTGAGCATTCCCTTATATGGTATGAATAGATTCTTTATTTAATTAGTGTTAATTTGCCTGTAGTAGTTTTCTTCACTGTTGGCTGGGAAGTAAGAGTTTTTTTGTGAGATCAATTTCAATTTTACTGTTTTTTTGATAAAGTTTTTCTATTTTTTTTATTTAAACAAACATCATCTTTTATGATATGAGTTTTTGTCCCATTTGGAATGCTTTATCGCAGTCTTTTGGGAATTCTTCTTTTCTTGTTTTGGCTTTTGCTTCAGGATCAATTCTTTCAGTTAAATATTTTGAGTGGTCTTCGAATAGGGTTGTGTCATTTACGATGAGTGATTCAGCTTCACCAAACATCATTTCGAATAATAGTTTCAGGTCTGTGGCTACTTTATCGTAATTCCAAGTGTGCATCCATGATTCGTTTGAACTCATGGTGTAAATAAATCCTATTTTCAATTCACCATTAAATAGGGTGGCTGGAAAATCTTTTTTATATGCCACATAGGGGAAGATAAGTCTTTCAAGGAATAATTTTGCTTTACCAGTAATTGTTCCTATATAATTTGGTGAACCTAAGAAAATTGCATCATAATTATTTATATTATCTAGAAAAGGTGTTAAATCATCATTTAAATTACATTTTCCATAACTTTTACCATTTAATCTTTTACATTCCAAACAACTAATGCATCCATCATAATTTAAGTCATATAAGTGGATTAACTCGGTTTCAGCTCCCTGAGATTCTGCTCCTTCAAGTGCTTTTTTTAGTAAAGTTGCTGTATTCCATTCTTTTCTCGGACTTCCATTAAATGCAATTACCTTCATTTATTTACGTCTCCTACAATTTTTTTTATAATATATTCTCTAGTCATTTTGTTATTCGATAAATTTATAAAATCATTTATTTAAGTATAGTAGTGGAGACTTAGTAATATTATTTCTAAAAAGTAAGTAATGGTGAATTTGTATGGATAGTAAAAATAGAGATATATGCGCCCCTAAATCTGTGATTGGTATTATTGGAAATAAGTGGAATCTTCTTATTATTTGGCATCTTAAAGATCAGACTTTAAGATTTACTGAACTTCAAAAAAGGATGTATAATGTTAATCCGAAAACTATCACCAAACATTTAAGAGACCTTGAAGAGAATAAAATCATAAAAAGAGTTGTATATCCTGAAGTTCCACCAAGAGTTGAATACTCATTAACTGAAACTGGAATAGCATTTATCCCCATACTTAAATCCATCCTAGAATGGGGATCACAATATATGGGCTTTAAATTAGATGAATATTTCTAATAAATATAAACGAGTTAAATTTAAAAGGAATAGTTTTATTATAATAATTGGTAATTTACCATGATCGTTTTCAATTTATAAGCATTTTATACTGAAATAGTTAATGTATTTAGCAGTGAATGGAAATTTCCTCTACAATTTTTTTTTACACCTGAGAAAATCATTTTAAAGCATGATTGATAATTTGACAAGCCTGTAAACAAGCAGGTAATCCCTGAAATTAAGAGATCACGTCTATGTTTGAAGATAAATAATAAAAAATTAGTGTGTATGTTCAAAGAAAAGTCATAATACATACATTGTTAATAATCCGGATTTTTTAATTCTAATCCACCATTCAAATAATTTTTTTTTATCATATGGATTGTTTCTAGTTAGATAAGTTAGAAAATATGAATACCATGCAAATTCATTGCGAATACGATTAGGTGTAATAAATTCAGTATTTACTATGTGAAGGTATTTTTCTACGTTTTTCAATTGTTCTGAATCAAGTTCACCTTTATTTAAGAGGGAATCAAAGCAATCATTTATTAAACGAATAACTTTTTTATCAAATTCATCTATCCGGGGATGATCGAATATTTCTTCATCATTCAAATTTAACACCTCCAAGTTTTTGCGCTGGTAATTAATCCTATTTATTAGATTTTCTCCATATTTTCAGGAAATAATAAATCCAGAAGTTAGTTCTGTTTAATATTATTCCCAGATGGAAATATTTAAAAAAATATATTTTTTTTTTATTTATTATTATTTTTAATGAAATCCTATTTAATCCTATCTGAACGTTATTTTGATGGGAAATTAAGTATTTGAAAGCTTTAAAATTTTAATCATTTTTTTTTATATTTGAATGATCTAATTAAACAATTTAAGGTAGACTTTGCAGTTAAATCATCAAATTTAAGGATTTTTGTACATAAATTGTTATATAATTATTTAGTAATTTGATGTAAGTTTTTTTTAATATTAGCATTGTTAGCTTGTGTTTTTTTTTGTTTGAGGATTTTAGTTTTTTGGAGGTGTTTTTTTGAGTTTTGTGATGACTTTTATATAGTTAGATTTAATATTTGGTTGATAGTTTTACAGGGTTGAGTGATTTCATTGTTAATTATGGTCTTTAAAGGGTATTTCGAAGTATCAGCGGTCTATATATGCAACTTGTCTTAGTTCAGGTGGAGGTCAAATTTTGATTATTTATGGATCTAGAACTTGGATTGGTTTCTAATTATATTATTAAAAAAAGCTGTATTTGGGATTTTACACATTTTTTTGTCTTAAATCTGGTATTGATTAATTGTTCTCTGAAATATTAGAACAGTGGAACCTAGGATTTTTTTTGGGAATCTTAAAAAAAATGTTTTACAAAAAATAATATCATAATATTGCATCATAAGATGTCCTAGTTAATTTCTAATTGTTTATTTTACTAATTATTTTGTTCATATTATTTTTATATAATTTTATATTGCTAACTAAAGATTTATTTAATTTTCTTTTTCATTTATCATCATATTTATTTAAAGATTATATTTTCATCTCTTTTTAAGCTGTTTTTGTTCTTCTAAATTCATTTAACGTTTTTTTTATTTAAGTAAAAAAAATTATCAACATGTATTACAATATTAGTAATATGTATAAATCTTCACATTTAAACGATTGATTTTATGTTTTTTGTGAATATGTTGTTAAATAATAAATTTACAAAATTTTGGAGGGTATTGATATGGGTGAATTAGAAAATGTTGTTATTCCGAATAAAATTTTTGATAGCACTGAGAAGATTTTCAGTTTTTTGATTAATGAATACCGTTTTGGGGGCCATATGCATGCAACTGGGGCTATGGCCATTGTATTAACTTTAGGGTTTATTATGGGTGATTCTTTAAATCTTAATTTACTTTTAATAGCTTATTTAGTCTCATTGATAGTTTACAGTTATGATTTTTATAAGGGTATAGAAAGTGATAAGTTAACAAACCCGGAAAGAGCTGATTTTTTAGAAAAGAAAATTAATTATTACCCATTTATTATGGGAATTTATATAACTTCATTAATTGTTGTAATAATTTATGGAAATCAATCTATAATTGAAATGCTCATATTTTTCTCCATTTTACTTGGTGGTGGATTATTATATGGGGTGTTGTTTAAAAATTTCACTAAATTCATACCTGCTTTTAAAGATGTGTATGTTTCTTTAGTATGGGCTTTGGGTGCGTCTTTTTTATTATTTATTTATAATAAACAAGACTTAAACATGTTAATTGTGCTGGTATTTACATTTTTATTCCTGAAATCGTTGAATACTAGTATATTCAATGATTTAAAAGACATTAAATCTGATGGGAAGAAAGGATTAAAAACTATACCGGTATTAATTGGTTTTAACAATACAATTACATTCACATGTTTATTAAGTGTAATAACTCTGATTCCCTTATTATTTGGAGTTTATTACCGGGTTTTACCGGTTTATGTATTGTTATTTGTAATATTTACATGTTATTGCATTTTTTATATGCTTTTAACTTATAAAAACCAAAATAATATAAACTGGCCCCAATATCACTTTTTGGCACTTCTAGAAAAACCCATCTGGCCAGTAGTGTTAATACCACTTATTTGGTTTATTCATTAAAAAAATTATTTATTATTTTTTCTTGGTAACTGACCCCTATTTTTTGAGTAAAACTTACATTTATCCATAATTGTTACTTAATTAAACACTCATAAGTATAAAGAAGGGAACAATAGCCCTCATCTGTGCGTTTACCATATGATTTGCCATTAGTTAACTTTACATTATTAAACATATTGCAATCTTCAAAGTTGAGTTTGTATAAAAATATAAGTTCTATTTACACATCCCTGTGAGGCGGAGTATTCAAGAGTCTTGTTTAATAATACGTTGCCGTATTACAGTTTTTACTATCAATTTTCTAATAATGTTGAAAGCTTTTTCAATCAAAAACTGATCGATTTTGATTATAAGGCTTCAATAAAAAAAAATATTTTAACTACCTATTAGATTTTTTTTAGGGGAAATGTGATTTTCAAGTGCATCCCAATTTGGAGTGGGAATATTTGCTTTTTGCTTTAAATCATAAAATGCATTAGTTAACGCTATAGTTTCATCGAGCATTGTCAAAGGGTCTGAAAGTCTTGGAAATGGCGTGATTGAATAAATCTTTAACAATAAGTATATTAAAAATTTATGACGATCTGTCCTAACAAAATTAGCAATGTTTAAAGGTGTGATCGTATAACCTAATGTTTCCAACATCAGATATCCTTCATCCAATGCTTTAACCATTTGATTCGCCAGCTTTCTATCAGCTTTACGAAAATTACCATTACATGCATGGGTAACGTAAGCCAAAACCAAAACAAAGATCATGTGAGACTTAAGCCACGCGTCAATATTATCATTAAAATTCAGCTTATATTTAGCATTTTTGAATGCTTTTTCTATTAGGGAACTCCAAGAAAGTTCTCCATCCAAAACACCAATATCCATACTTCCTCCCGCTCGCACAGTGATGATACGACCGTTTTCACGACGTCCACCACTGGCTTGAAAACCAAAGGCTACCTGTTTTTGATCACCACTGTTTTTATTTAGGTAATCTTGAAAAGAGTGAACATTAGGATTATTACCCACAAAAACAATATTTTTACTCTTATTATTGGATATAACGGGTAATACCGTCTGGGACTGTTGATATTGCATTACTACAAATATAATATCGTAGGTATCTTCGGGTTGAAGTGTAGATATTACATTTACCTTGTCAATTGTAGTTTTAAGTTGGAAATAATGGCGTATGACTATTCCATTGTTTTTTAATTCGTTAATTCGCTTTCCTCTGGCCAGTATTGTTACGTCATTTCCTCCACGTATAAGTGCATGAGCTAGATAACTGCCTAAAACACCAGCACCATAGATTAATATTTTCATAATTTTATAAACCTCTTATTTTTCTAATCATTTTTGGGTTATTGGAATTATTCCCATTTGTTTAACAGTAGACTAGCCTTAATTTATTGAATAATGGTCATGTAGATACTATTTAGAATCTATATTTTTGAATGTTGTAAAAAATTTTACAACATTGGAATATAACATAACAAATTATAAATAGGTTTCGACTAAAGTAAATAAAAATGTGACAACTAATAAAAGGAGTGATTTTGGAGTATGACAGAATTACCGATACCGCTTATTAAGTCATTAACATCCCTTGGACTTCTAGAGTCAGAAGCGAAGGTTTATGCAGCACTAGTAATATTGAAAAGTGCGGGAATAAAGGATCTTTTAGAATTTCTTGACGTTTCAAAACCCCGAATTTATGACGGCCTTAAAATGTTGGAAGAGAACGGTTTAATCGTGCTTACAAGCCCAAGACCGGTCACATATCAAGCAATATCACCAAATATCGCTTTAGAAATGCTCGTGGACAGACACAATAATGCCAAGAATGATGCTGTAAAGCAGTTTTGTGACTTAGATAACAAGATATAGCTGGAAAGTCTTCCACACCATTATGGTTTATTTTCGGCAATCCTAGCTTTGAGTTCAAAATCCGAGACATGATTGCCAACGCAAAAGAATCTATTTACTGTGTAACTTCTGAAAAAAATCTTGGCTATATAAAAATGACACTAAACAGGGATATAAAAACTCAGCTAATAATCATATCCAATAATGAAAATATACAAAATGACCTTGAGCTTAGATATGATAAAAGTAACACCACAATAACAATAATAGATAAAGCTGAGATGAAAAATTTGGAATGTACAAAGGACATTGTTAACGATACAGAATTTGCTGAAATAGCTAATATGATGGACATTGATAATTACTTCATACTGGTGGTTGACGACTCAGAGGCTTTATTCATACCGCCGCTTAGAGGTGAGTCAGTTAATGCAATTTCTATAGAAAATAAGATGATGGTAAAAATCTTTATGCATAACCTGAAAAAAGAACCATTCGGCTTAACAATACCCTAAATATTACAAATAACACTACTAAGAGAGATAATTATTAACTTACAAAATTCATCTTTTTTCAAAAATTTAAGGAAATTGTCCTGAAATTATTATGTATTAGTAGTAGAATGGGAAGTAGAGAGTGTTAGAATTTAAATGAAAAAATTTATTTTTATTATTATAAATTTATTCTATTTTGGTTATATACGGAATATAATTCTGTGATTTTATAGATATATTTTAATATTTATTACTTTAATTTAATATTTATGAGTAGTGTAAATCTGGTTTTGGATGGGATTAAGGATTTGCAGTTGGAGTTTCCGGATGGTGTTCCGGTTAATATTTTGTTGGAGGAATTGGATTTATCAGATGATGAACTGAAGGTTACTTTGTTGAGTTTGATGGATGATGGAGTTATATTTATTGAAGAGGAGTATGTTAAACTGGTTGAGCAAGTGTCAGAGAATGATATGGTTGGATTGGATGATCCTGTTAATTTTTCGGATGATATAGTATTAATTGATGAGGAGAAGATAAGTGATTTAACAGAGAGGGAGTTGGAAGGTTTAGAGATTATTAAATTTTTAGCTGATGATTCTAAGCGTGTTTCTAAGTATTTATTGGAAGGTCATTTTCTTTATGGTGATTTGAAACTTAGCCCGTTGGGTACTTATAATTTAATATTGTCTTTGGAGAATAAAGGACTTATAAAACATGTTAGATTGAGTGATGGTGAATATTATATCTATTAACATGTTTTATTCTCATTTTTTTTTTAATTTAATAATTTATTTGAGTTATTTATAGTAGGATTTTATCTGGGCTTTGAATTCATCTCTTCTTATTGTCATTCTGAATTTATAATGTTTTATTTTAAGTTAATATTTTATTTTAATTACTTAAACTATTTATTACATTATATTAGTGATTTAAAGTAATTTTAAGGTATTATTCTCTAAATGAAGCTCAATTTAATAGATATTTTTATATTGTAATTTGAACATATTAATAAAATAGTGATAAATAATGGTTAAGATTGGATATAAGTTATCAAGTGAGGATACTCATCCGTTAAACCTGGTTAATTATGCTAAAATGGTTGAGGATGCTGGTTTTAGTTTTGCAATGATCTCTGATCATTACCATCCTTGGGTTAATAAACAGAATCAGAGTCCTTTTGTGTGGAGTACTTTGGGTGGTATTTCACAATCTACCAGTAATTTAAAGATTGGTACTGCTGTTACATGTCCTACAATTAGAGTTCATCCTGCTATAATCGCACAAGCTGCTGCTACAACTGCTTCTATGATGCCTGGTAGATTCATGTTGGGTGTGGGTTCTGGTGAGAATCTTAATGAACATATTCTTGGTGATCATTGGCCTCCTGCACATATTCGAATTGAAATGTTGGAAGAGGCAGTAGATATTATTCGTATGCTCTGGAGTGGAGATAATCTTAATTTTAAAGGTAAATATTACAGTATTGAAAATACTCGAATCTATACATTACCAGTTAAGCTTCCACCTATATTAATGTCAGCTGATGGAGAATCTGCTGCTGAGACAGCTGGAAGATTAGCTGATGGTTTAATAACTCCAGGAGTTAGAGAGGATTTGGTTAAGATCTTTAAAAGAAATTGTGGTGAGGGTAAACCATGTTATGCTGAGGCTTCAGTGTGTTGGGCTGATAGTGAGGATTATGCGAAGAATATATCTCATGAGTATTGGCCTATAGTTGCTAATACGAATGGTTTAAATTGGGAGTTACCTACACCGAAGTATTTTGAGGAATTAGCTAAAATGACGGATCCTGAAACTGTAACACGTCAAGTTGTTTGTGGTAATGATCCGCAGAGGCATATTGATGAAATTAAAAATTATATTAAAGCTGGTTATGACCATGTTTTTATTCATCAATTAGGTCCATATCAGGAAGGTTTCATAAAGTTTTATGAGGAAGAAGTTCTCCCCGAATTCCAGTAAAAAATAATATTTCCCAATTTAAATCACTTTTTTTGAATATTTATCTTAAAATTTTATTGAATGTGATAGGCACTGATTAATTATAAATAAAAATGGAATTCAGAATTCTACATTTGGGTATTCTTTCTGATAATTATCAACTACTTCTTCAATATTATTATAATCTTCAGTTAAAATATAATTTAAATACTTTAGATATGAATTGAAATGATTTTTTGAATTAGGATCATTTTGTACTGCTTTATCAATTAGTACTCTAATAAAAAGCACTTCGTCTTCCGGTGAATTCGATAGTTCTCCAGTTTTTAGGATAGGTTTAAATAAATCTACAATGGATTCGTTAATTACTGCATTTAGAACTTCTGTAGTGTCTTCATCTTTATTGATTGTATCATTCAAGATTACCAACTCCGGTTTATTTATGAAGGTTAAGATTTTAGAGTCATCATATTTGGATTAATATTAATTTTATTAGTTGTTGAAAAAGTATTTTATGGTTAAAATCTTCTGGAGTCTAAAATAAGTTGTAAAATCAGTTTCTTTTTTCATAAATTTTATTTTAATATTTATGGTTTTACTTTTTATGGGTCTGTAAATTATTTGGGTGTTGGTGTATTTTCCGTGTTTTTGTGTCCAGTTTTCCATTTCTTTGTAAATGGTTAGTTATTCTGCAGGATGTTTTATATTTTCTTTTTAAGTTCGTCTGGCAAGGTTTGTCCAGTAGTTATTTTATTTGCATCTCGTTGTTTGTTTATACATTTTGGGGTTTAATGGTGTATTGTTAAATTTTATTTTTTTTATAATTTTTATATATGAATTCTTTCTTTTTTAGGTGTAATTCACGAAAATAGGATATTTTAAGTGAATATATCATTATTTAAGAAAATATTATGGATTTAAAAGTATTTTTGAGTATGTTAAGCAATGCGTCATACGCGTCATGTATATAGTATAAAAGAAGAGTTAATAAAAATTGGATTTTTGAATGAAAACATTTATTTTAAAAATTAGGGGTGCTTAAAAATGGATGTTTAATTAAATTTAAAGGATATTTTTTTTTAGATGACCAGCTATTGCAGTTTGGTCTGACGGGCCTGTTTACGCCAACCAAGCAGTAAAACCAATAACATTTATTTAAAAAGTTTTTTTTAGATTATTATTTAATTGAAGGGGGTTTTTTGAGTGGATTAAGTATAGATCATGAATTTGGAGATTTTTTACAGGATCAAATAAATTTATCAAATAGAAAAAAAACGTTAAAAATAAAAAAAGTTCAAAAATGAAGCGTTTTATAATTAAAATTGGATTAATGTTCTCTTATATATTATATAAAAATTTATGCATGGTATTAAGAAAAGATAAAGGAAGTTATAAAATAATAAGAGAGTGGATTTAAAAAAAAATTTAAAGGAACTTGGTTCCAAAAAATTGGTCGATAATTAAAAAAAAATAATTTTACAGTTAAATAGAAATGTTTTTAGAAAAAATATTTTTGGAAAATAATTTAGGAAAAAGTATTACTATTGAATGTTAAAAATTGAATAAAAAAAATCTGGTAATCGGGGGTTTGTGAATCCGATAAACATTAAAATAACGTTTATTATTTATTTTTCAGATCCCTTAACGTACCCTTAACGGTACCTTAACAATTTTTATAATTTGAAAATTTCATTAATGAAAGTATTACATATTACGAAATTTAATAAATTTTTACATTTTTTTTACACTTAAAATAAATATAAAAAAAATTTGTCTCAATACTCAATAACTTTACAGCCCCTTTTTTTACTACCACATTATATTATAACCAGAGTGTAGGTTGAGTGTGAAATAAAAAAACTTACATTTTCTTCCTAATTTAGAGTTAACTGAGAATAATAATAATAATAATAATAAATTAAATTTTTTTAAGTAACATATTTATTTTTAGTGTAGAAATGGTAAAGAAAAAGTGCAGTTTTTCAATAAGAAGATTGAATAAGTATTACTATGATGGGTGAATTTAGAAATAAAAAAAATTAGAAATCTAGGTTTATGGGGGGGCTTTAAAACATTTATAAACCGTTAATTTAGTTTTATTGGGATTTGTTTAGTGTCCCTTATATGCACCTTAGCAATTTTTTTTTAATAGAATTTTTTTCATTAAAAGTATTACATTTATTTGGGGGTGGAAATTTTATATTATTTATCCCAAAAAAAATATAATCGAACTTATATTTAGTAAATAAGAATTACAAATACTTATGAAAAATCAACTGTTTATATTCATACTCTGCTAGCATTTCATTTATGTAATTCTAATTCTTTAAAAGTTATCTTAAATTCAGTTCCGTTACTTTGATCAAGCTCAATATTACCATCTATTTGGTTGGTTAAACTGTTTACTAATTGTAAACCGAGTGAATCAGTATTTGTGAAGTTTATATTTGCGGGGAATCCTATTCCGTTGTCTTTCATTATGAATTCGTATTGATTATTTTTTGAATGGAAATTAATATTAATTTCTCCAGTCATATCAGTGGGAAATGCGTGTTTTAGACTGTTGGTTATGAGTTCATTTACAATTAAACCTAAGGGTATGGCTGTATTGATGTCGAGAAAGATTTCTTCAACATTTAATTTTAGTTTTACAAGATTAGGATTAACAACATTGGTATGGAACAGATCTGATGATAAGGATTGGATATAATCCCCAAAATCAATTTTTTTCAGATCAGTTGATTGGTATAATTTTTCATGTATCATGGCCATTGATTTGGCACGATTTTGACTTTGTTTAAATATTTCTTGGGATTCTTCATCTGTTATGTAACGTGATTGAAGATTTAATAAGCTGGAAATAATCGTTAAATTGTTTTTTACACGATGATGGATTTCTTTAAGCAGCATTTCCTTTTCAATTAATGAATTTTGGAGTTGTAATTCTATATTTTTCCGTTCACTGATGTCTCTTAATGATCCTTCTACACCTATACGGTTTTTACTTGAATCTAAGAGGAAATGGGCATTGGTGGAAACATATTTAACTTCATTGTTTCTCGTTTTTAATTTGAGTTCATAATCAACTACTTCACCTTTTTCTTGAATTTCTTTTATAAGATTTTTTTTATCTTCAGGGTGTAAATACACCATTTCAACTGGTTTTCCAATTAATTCAGAGGGTTTGTATCCGGAGTAGCGTTCAATGGAAGGACTTATCTCGATAATTATTCCATTATGGTCTGTCTGATAAAAAATATCCTGCACATTTTCGAAAATATTCCTATATTTTATTTCACTATTTTTCAATGCTTCTTCTGCTTTTTTACGGTCCCTTATATCCCTAACAATTGATAAGATGTATTCTTTACCTCTAATGGTGAATAAATGTGTATTAATTTCTACTGGTATTAATTCTCCATTTTTAGTTATGTGTTCAGTTTCAAAAGAGGTTTTTCTTTTCTTGATAAGATTTTCCATCACTAATGCTATTCGGTTAATATTTTCAGGTTTGTCAATGTCTTGGGGACTCATTTTAATTAATTCATTTCTACTGTAACCTAAGCGTTGACAGGCTAAATCATTCACTTCTAAGAAGTTTCCTGGTTTATTGCCAATTAATCTATGTAAGAATATAGCATCGTTAGCATTATTAAATAATTCACGGAATTTCTCTTCGCTTTCTATTAACTCTTCTTCCATCTTTTTTCTTTCTGTAATATCTTGAATTGTCCCGTAGACATAAAAATCACGTTTATTATTATTGTTTACAATTTTAACGCGAATTACCATGTTACGAGTCTTTCCATCAGCGCGGATGATCCGATGCTCTAATTCTGTGCCAAATTCAGACTTTTGATATTTTAATGATTTTATCATTTTATCCATAACTAATTGAAAATCATCGGGATGTACATATTTCTTAAAATAATCTTCAAAAGACATGGAGTAACCGCATTCCTTCTCTGATGTAGTTCCAAGCATGGAGTAGAAGCGATCATTGAATAAGTACTGTTTATTATTAATATTAAATTCCCAAGTCGCTAGATGTGCCAAGTCCAAAGCATTCTCTAGTTGCACTTGATTCATCTTTAACGCGTTTAAAGTCTTCTTATGTTTATTTATATATTCAACCATTTATTAATCATCCCGTTAAATGCTAATTTTATAGGTGAAACAAAATTTACTTGGGAAAATTCGTTTTTTTTTAATATAAATTTTTATATAATATTTTTTTCCATGATACTATAATATAATTATTTGCTTTTTTATGATTCGAGAAAATGTATTTTAATTAATAAATATAATTCTTTTAAAATTTTTTATTTATTCAGAACAATATAGTATTAAATATAAATCAGAAGGGAAGTAAAATTTAATGTATTTAGGATAATAAAGTGAAAATTATTTATTAAGAATCATATTAATGAGTTTATATTCATAGCTATTTAAGTGATTTATTTAAAAATTTAATTAGTTATATTTTTGATAAATAAAAATAATTTAGTTTATAATGATTAAATTAGTAAAATTAGAAAATTTGTGGTGATAAACTTTATGATCTTGATAGTTGGAGGGGCCGGTTATATTGGGTCTCATGTTAATAAAATGCTTAACTTGCATGGTTTTGAGACAGTTGTTTTTGATAATTTAAGTTATGGTCACCGAGATTTTGTAAAGTGGGGTGTATTTGAGGAGGGTGATCTTGGTGAGATGGCTGATATTAGACGGGTATTCCAAAAATATCCTATAACAGCGGTTATGCAGTTTGCAGCCTTCACTTATGTGGGTGAATCGGTGGAGGATCCTCAGAAGTATTACCTGAATAATCTTCGTAATACGTTGAATCTTTTAGAGGTGATGTTAGAGGAAAATGTTAAATATTTTGTATTCTCTTCAACCTGCGCAACTTATGGTGATCCAGTGGAGATTCCTATTACTGAGGATCATCCTCAAAATCCTATAAATCCTTATGGGAAGGGGAAGTATATGGTGGAGCAGGTTTTAGAGGATTATAGTAAGGCTTATAATTTACGTTATGCATCTTTAAGGTATTTTAATGCTGCGGGGGCTGATCCGGATGTTGAAATTGGTGAATTGCATCAGCCGGAGACTCATCTTATACCTTTAATATTGGATGTTGCATTGGGTAATAGGGAGGATATTAAGATTTTTGGAACTGATTACTCAACAGCGGATGGTACGTGTATACGGGATTATATACATGTCCTTGATCTCGCTGATGCTCATATTAAAGCTTTGGAACGTCTCCAGAATGGTGGTAAGAGTGATGTTTTTAATCTTGGTAATGGTCAGGGATTTAGTGTAAGGGAAGTGATTGATACAGTTGAGAAAGTTACTGGAAAAAAAATTAAAGCATCAGAAGTTGGACGGAGGCCGGGTGATCCTCCTGTTTTAGTGGGTAGTGCTTTAAAGGCTCGTAAACTGTTAGGTTGGCAACCAAAATATGATGATCTTTCTTTGATTATTGATACAGCGTGGCGTTGGCAGCAGAAATTATAATCTTATTAGGTTAGAGTTCTATAAAAGAGGATGTAAACAACTACCATTAATATTATGGCTAGAATTACTACAGTTATTATTGAGCCTGTGTCGTTTCCGAATATGATGGGTATGGGACCAATTAATATTACACCACCGGTTTTAACTTCGCCTGTTTTAGATGCAGTACCTTGAAGGATGGAGCCGATGAATATTAGGATAAAACCTAAAAGATTGCAATTATTCCCGCTATAATTATGCCAGTTCCTTTAATCATGATTTAATCAACCAAAATATAAATATTTATTTCATTTTAAGTGGAATTCTGTTTTATTATTATTTTTTTTGGATTCAATTAATTTCTGCGAGCATAGTTTATTTAAGCTTTCATTTAGTTCATCTAGTACACAGCTTATATTTTCACTTCCATGGCAGATTTGGGCGGGACAGGGGCATTGTATTAAATCTTCAATCTCCTTTATGGTCATCCAGGAACTTGTTTGGCTTAAAACATTATAAATTGAAAGATAAGTTAATATACTATTTCTTTCAGATATTTCTAAATTTAATTCATCAACTGTGCCTTTTATATCCTGTGAAACTGATTTAATGGTAGGTTTATCTTCTTCGGGGATTATTAACATTACTTCTATTTCTTCTGAGAGGTAGGATTCACCACGGCTAATGTGGAAGTTATCTTTTCGAAGTATTAACCCGCCTAAATCTTCCACGGTTTCCACTAATTCATCGTATTTGTACACGCCACCACTGAATAGTATAATTTCATACATTTAAAAGTCAACCAATAAATTTTTTTTTATCTTTGTTCTGTTTATTTGTATAATATGGATGTTAATGAATTTTTTGAATTATTTATTTTCCCAATAAATTTTAATTAAATAGTAACATTTAATTAAATAGTAACATATTATTCATGTTAAGGCATTTATTTAAAATTAGTTCATTTTATCCTTTAAAATTTATTTGTAAGAGATTTTTTATGGAAATAAAAAGTAATTAATTGATAGATATAATTTTTTGTAGTTGATATATAATGACTGAGAGTCCGTATAAATGGGGTGTAGTGTTAATTGCTTGTATGGCTATTTTTATTATTGTTTTAGATTCCTCTGCCATGAATGTAGCTATAACTACTTTAGTAGTACAATTGAATACAACTTTGTCAACTATTCAAGCTATCATTGCATTATATGCTTTAATAATTGCTTCATTTATGTTATTGGGAAGTAAATTACAGGATATTCTGGGTAGAAAAAAGACTTTTCTAACTGGTTTAATTATATATGCCACTGGAACAATTATCGCCACGTTTAGTATTAATGCTTTTATGCTTCTAATTGGATGGGCAGTTATGGAAGGGATTGGTGCTGCTTTAATGTTACCAGCAACTACTACTCTGGTTAGTGCTAGTTATCAAGGTAAGGATAGAGTCACAGCGTTTGGAATTTGGGGTGGTATCGCAGCTATGGGTGCTGCAATAGGGCCAATAGTTGGGGGAATTTTCACAACTTATCTCACGTGGAGATTAGTATTTGGATCAGAACTTGTTTTTGTCGCAGTTATATTAATTTTCAGACATTATTTAACTGAATCTAAACCAACATTGAAATGGAAACAGTTAGATTTAGTTGGAGCTTTACTTTCCATATTATCCCTGCTTTTAATTGTTCTTGGTATTTTATTACTTACCAGACCGGATTACTGGACTTATGTTTCAGTAATAGTTGGTTCTGGTTTAATTTTATTTGTAATATTCTTGTTATGGCAGAGAAGAAGAACTAGTAAAGGTTTAGAACCTTTAAGTGATATTTCTCTTCTTAAAAATCGTGTATTTGTGTTAGGTAATATTAACTCTGTTATTCAGCAAATACCTTTAGCAGGTTTTCTTTTCATAATCCCGGTATTCTTGCAGCAGGTTACGAAAGTTAATGCTTTCACTACGGGTCTTGCACTGTTACCGGCGTCAATTATGATTTTACTTTTTTCATTAATTGGTGCTAGATTATCATCTGTGTTGGAATCTAAGTATGTTTTAATGATTGGATTTATTATTTCAGCTGTAGGTACATTCATATTGGGTGGATCATTTAATTTAAGTACTCATATAATTAATTTGATTCCTGGTACTATTGTTTTTGGTGTGGGAATTGGTTTTTTACTTTCTCAAATAACGAATCTTACTATGTCGGCTGCACATGGTGATCAGGAAACGGATGCTGCTGGTTTTCTTAATGCTTTTAAGAATTTAGGTTATTCTTTAGGAACGGCTTTGATAGGTGTTTTACTTTTAATTGGAATATTTGGAGGATTAACAACATCTATTGCATCATCTGATTTATCTGGGAACATGAGTACTGATCAGATTCATAATTCTATTTTTAATTATGTGGAGAAAATGCAAACTGTTACTCCTGAGGACATTCCCTCTAATTTAGTGCCTGAGGTAACAAGAATAGTTAATTCTGCGATTAGTTCTGCTATGAAGCAAACATTTAATGCTTTAACGTTAATATTGATTTTAGGGTTGATTACTAGTTTCTTCTTGCCATCTAAAAGGAGAAAGAATAGTCCATAGTAAATTTTTAATTTAAATTTATTTTAGAATAAAAGAGAATCTTAAATTTTAAATTAAATCATCAATTTTTTTAGGGTTAATGAATTTGATTAAAAGTAATATTTTTTTTATATGATACTGCCTTTAAGGAAGTATGATAAGAGGATTCCTATGGATCCAAATAATATACCAATTAACCAGATGACGATTACAACTTTTTCTTCACTCATGGGATGGCGTAATACGGACCGTATGAGAGATTTGAATCCTCCATCGGGAGCGTAGAGTTTACCATCTTTATCTACTTCTGTGGGGTGATGGTCTTGTCTTTCCATTACTCCGGCACTGTAGAATTTTAGTAAGCTATCTATTATATTAGGTAGTAGGACGATGAGAGCGATTATTTTTACTCTGCCTATGAAAGCGATTACTATTATGGTGGCTCCGATGATTAATGTTCCAACATCACCGGGGAAGACGCGTGATGGATGTTTATTATAGATTAGAAAGGCAATTAAAGCACCGAGCATGGTCATTGATATTATGGATACATTGAATTTATCAAGTATTAAACATGATATAGTTAAGGCAGTCATAGCTATGACTCCGAGACCGGATTCTATACCGTTTAACCCCGCGAGCATGTTTGTTAAATTAGCTGCTATGGATACAGCTATAGGTATTATAATTAAATATATTAGTCCTAGACTTGTGGGTGCAATCCAGACTAAGGGGATTCCAGCTAACCATAATAGGAAGAGTTTCTCCTTGGATGATAAATTTAATAAATCATCCACCATACCGATCATTCCGACTAGTAGGATTACTAGTAAAGTTACGATTAATGTGAATTGTAGTTTAGGATATAGATAGGTAGCAACGAATAAGCCAATAGTGAAGCCGAATAGGATGCCGATACCACCCATCTCTGCAACTTGAGGTTTACTAGGTTTATGAATGTCTTCCCCCACTATATGTGCATCTTTGAGTTTTTTAATTAATTTAGGCATGGCCAAGAATGTGGTGGTGAAGGCTACTAAACCGCAGATACTGGAGATTATAATTATTTCCTGGTAATGTAGTAGAATTATTGTGGAGACCATGGTAAATCAAATCTTAAAAAAAAATTTTAAGATATTTATAATTTTATTTCTTAATTATACTATAAACAGTTCTTAAAGGTATTCCTAATCTTTCAGAAATCTCTTTTACAGGTAAACCTTCAGCATGTAATCTTCTAATTTCTACTTCAGTTTCAGGAGTATATTTAGGTTTCCTACCCCTTTTAAGTGGAGTTTCTTTAAGATAATACACAGTTTTAATAGGTAAATGTAACTTTTCAGATATTTCACTTGGATTTGAACCATTATTTAACATTTTCTGGATAAGTTTAACTTCTGATTCCCCATACTTTTTAGGCCGACCACTCTTAAGCACTGGTTCGACTTCAACACCTAATTTTCTTAATGCATCTAAATATTTTTTAGAGGTTCTGAGATAGAGACTGGTAGGGCATTTAATACGTTTTATATTGGGATGCTCCTCCAGAATTTCCATAATTATTCTAGAGGATAATGGTTCATTAATATAAACTTCATCAGGCAAAAAACAATCACCATCAAAAAAAAATTTTTTTTAGTTAAATATTAAAATTCGTTTCATTTATTCTTTTTTTTTAATCCTTTATCATATTTAGAAATTTCTGGGCTTTGCGAGTAACCGGTTTTTGGAAAGTTTGCATTTTATTTTTTTCATTTATAACTTCAGTGGTAGTTAATGAGAATATCTGGGATGATTCCTCTATCGATAACTTTCCAATGTTATGTAATATAACTGCACCTACTGCAGCTGTATTCATTTTAAGATGTAAACCTTTGAATTTATTTTCTACTTCAAATTTTTCATTTAATAATTCATTCATGTGATAAATGTATTCAATTTTTTCTTTAGTGTATTTTTTTAAACATTCCACTAATGATTCTGGGAAGTCAATGAAAGTGTTTATTTGAGTTTTATCTAATACTGGACGTAAATTTGGGAAGGGCCCGGCGTATTTACTGCGTCGGTCATGAGATGTGGATAAGTAGTATTTCATTAAATCCCATAAAATTAAAATCCGAGGAGCATCAACTAATAATTTCTCTTCAATTTTCTTTCGAAGTGAAAGATCCTCTTGAAGTTCTTTATCTAATAATCCTTTATTTAGTAATCCTTCTTTAACGAGTTCTTCAGTTATTAATTCTTTTTCTAGAGTCTTCTGATCCTGATCATCTTCACCCATTCTACGTCCAGTTATTCTAGCGTTTTGAAGGATTTCATCATAATTTTTAAGCTTTAACTTATTTTTAAGGTTTTTATCTAGAATTACTGGTATAATATTTTCAGCTTGTTTTTCAGAAAATTTCACGTAACCTAGGGCTAATGCATTTTGAACATGTTTATCATTAACTATGGATGGTTTTTTACGATGAAATTGCAGGAATTCTATACGAGCGTTTGAACCATACTTTTTTCTTATTTCCTTCTCGTAATTAATTTTATCACTGCAATCTAGATTAACTCTTTTTCTAACCCATCTACCACCCTCAAAAACTTTAACCACCATGGATACGGTTTTAACAAGTCCTCTTTTCTCTTGTTTGAGGATTCTAACTATTTGGCGGAAGGCGTCCCTACCAAATGGGGAGAGTTCTGACATCTTCACCATATATTCACCAGAGAGTGGTAAATATTTAATTATTTTTAACCTGTAAACACCTTGATAATTTATATTTAATTCAAGATCAGGGGAACCACAGAGACATTTTTGGGCTGTTAAATCAGCAATTTCATGTCCAGTGTAATCTTTATTGCATATTAAGCATTTAATGGTAGCATATTCTTCTAAATGTCCGATTGCTATTTTATGGGAGGCAATGGATGATTTAACTCGATCTAATATATTTTTTTTAAGTGCTGCGCGCATTCGGAAATGTTGAGTGTGACGACTTATGTCATGTAAATCCTCAACTTTCATCTCCACGGATGAAACACGTCCAAACTTCATTAGAGAACTATAAGGTGCTTTGTAACCTTTAATTTCCATAGTGTCTCTGAATTCTTGTAATTCATATAAATTATCTTTTAAATAAATATAAATATTCATAAAACTATTAAAATCATGAATATCATCTGCATTTATAGTTTTTCGTCTTATATCGCCTAAATATTTCTCAGCCCTTCCTATAAGTCGTGATTCATTCATTTTATTCTTTCACCAACAGCAGCGCCTTCTGCACTTAAAACTTTAAGTGAATCTTTAGATGCTAATATCATTCCTTCAGATTTAATACCAAATAGTTCAGTAGGTTTTAAATTCACTAAAACAATTACTTTCAGGTTTAATATTTCTTCTGGTGAATAATTTTTGGCAATACCTGCAACTACTTGTAATTTTTTATCTTTAACATCTACGATGAGTTTTAAGAGATTATCACTATCTTTAACTTTTTCTGCATTGATTATATTACCTACTCTAAGGTCTATTTTGGTAAAATCTTCTATACTGATTATTTCATTCAATGTATTGACCTCTTTCTGATTTTGATAAAGGGTTTCCTTCTGCACTTTAATCACTTCATCTTCTATTTTAGAGAAGATTGGTTTTGCCGGGAGTATTTTATGACCGGATGGGATGAAACTATTAGCTGAATCCCATTCAAGTTTTTCTTCAATATTTAATAATCTAATAATTTCCAATGATTTAACTGGAAGATAAGGATTTAAAGTAATTGCTAAAGTTTTACTTAGCTGATTACAAATATATAAAGCGGATGCTGCACTTTCAGGCTCTGATTTCACGGTTTTCCAAGGTTCTTTATCATTAAAATATTTGTTACCCTGTTTAGCTAATTTAATTATTTCTACTAATCCTTCTCTGAACTTAAAATTTTCTATATACTCCCCTACTACTATTGGAAGTTCTATGATTTTATCCACCATTTCTTGGTCGTATTTATCCATTTGAACTGCTTCAGGTATTTTTCCCTGATAAAAACGGTTGGTGAAGGTGAAAGTGCGGTGTAAAAAATTCCCCAGTACATCAGCTAATTCATCGTTAATTCTTCTTTGGAAGTCATCCCATGAGAAGTCAGTGTCTCGGGTGAGTGGAGCGTTAGCCATTAAGTAATATCTTAAAGTATCTGATTCAAAGGTTTCCAGAAAATCTGAAGTCCATATAACCCAATTTTTACTAGTGGACATTTTCTTTCCTTCTAGTGAGAGGTAATCCCCGGCGATGATAGTGTAGGGTAGTTTACATCCATATGCCATTAATAATGCTGGCCAGAATATGGAATGATGGTAGATTATGTCTTTACCAATGAAATGAACTGCTTTATCATCCCAATATTTTTTCCAGGATTGATTATTGCGATGGGACCATAATGCAGCGGATGTAATGTAACCTAATAATGCTTCTAGCCATACATAAATAATTTTACCTTCAGCTTCATCTAATGGTACGGGTATACCCCATTCCATATCTCTAGTTAGTATCCAATCATTTAAACCTTCTTTAATCCATTGGTTAACATAATTTTTCACGTTAGGAGGTAATGCATCATTTTCATTTAGCCAGGATTCAATTTCATTTTGGAAACTGCTTAAACGGAAGAAGTATTGTTTAGAATCTTTGATTTCAGGGGTTGATTGGCAGATGAGACAGGTGGGATCTTGCAACTCAATTGGATCTAGGTGTCTGCCGCAAACCTCGCATTGATCTCCTCTTGCTCCTTCTCCTCCACAGTAGGGGCATACTCCTTCCACATAACGGTCGGGTAGGAAACGATTGCATTCATCGCAGTAAGGTTGTTTAATGGTTTTATCGTATATGAAACCATCTTGATAAAGTTTTAAGAAGAAGTTCTGTGAGATTTGATAATGTAATGGGTCTGTAGTGCGAGCGAAATTATCGAATGATATATTACAAGATTCTAAGTCGTTTTTTATCATTTTATAATATCTTCCCGCAATTTCTTTAGGTGTTATACCTTCTTTTTCTGCTTTTACCGCGATTGGAGTCCCATGTTCATCGGTTGCACATACAAAGAGTACTTCTCGTTCTTTCATTCGATTATAACGGGCATAAATATCCGCAGGAATATATGTTGATCTTAAATGGCCTAGATGGGTTGGACCATTAGCATAGGGTAGTGCGCAGGTAATAAAGACTTTACTCAAATTTATTTCCTCCTAAATTAAATCTACAAAATAATTTACTATTAAAAATATTATAGAATTATATTTTACTTTTTACAGTATGTAAGAGAGTGAGAATTTATTTAAAAGATTTTAATTAACTAGTATATTTGAGATAAACAGTATTAGAAAGTATTATAGTACTTTTATTTATAATATTTTTATATTTAAATTTAGCTTCAATTGAAATTGCAAAAATAATAATATTTTTATTTTTACTTCAATTTTTTTTGGGGGATAACTATTATTTATCTTTATAAAAACAAATTATAACTCATGGTTTCAGTGGCATTCATTAATCCTCTTTCCGATGAGGGACGGCAGATAGTTAGAGAAATGGGTAATTTAGACTTGTTTCGTGAGGATAATGCGAAATTAATAGATTTAGTGATTCATACCAGACTTCAGGATATTTCTGAAGAATTTATACCCCATAATTATGTGGATTTAGCTGTTAAAAGGTTAGAATGGTATATTAGGAAGAAAAATGATCCTAATTTTAATTATAATAAATATTCATTCCTTTTCAATTATGATATAACTAGATTTGATGTTATATCATTTTATTTATTATGTCAAGCTGTAGGAGTTAAATTTGGCCCAAATTCCAGAGAAAGCCGGGCTATGGTAGAATCCCAGGGTAAACTGATGCAAAGTCGTTTGAGTGAGTTTTCTAGAATTGATAGGGAAGATTTAATTAAAAAAATATTAGATAGTCTCTTAAGTGATGAAAAAGTGAAGTGGACTTTCTTTGAGGATATTCTAAGTTCGCGTAAACTTAAATTAGAGGATCTAGTAATGGATCATGGGGATATAATTTTAAATAGAGAAGATTTCATTGAAAGCTTTAGTTCTAAAATTGAGCATAGAGACCCTGATAAAATATATAACATGATGATTGGGGATAAAGTTAAGGAACTGATTATGAATAGGATGATTATGCAGAAAACTGAGGATTACATATATAAAGTTCAACAAAAATCTAAGAGAGAGATTGAACCTAATCCTTTACTATTAGAATTAGCGGAAAAAGTATCAACTGTTTTAAGCGAATCATTCCCTAGTTATGGGCATAAAGTAGGAGGTAATGGTGAAATTAAAGCTGCTCCATTAAATCCTAATGCATTTCCTCCTTGTGTTAAATTGGTTTTAGAAGGAATGAAGTCAGGGGGAAGGAATGATGCCATAATATTATTCTTTACACCATTCGTATCTTATGCACGTCTTTATCCTGATATATTCCGTAAAAATGTAACGGTTAAAGTTTCTGATGTTGATCCTAATTTATCAGTGGTGCAAAATGAGATATTACCGTTAATTTATGGTGCTGCTGAGCAGTGTACTCCTCCTTTATTTGATGATCAGCCGCAGGAGAAAATTAATATTAATGCTAAACTTGGTTTTGGAATGCACGCCGTGGTGGAACTTAAACATGAAGGTGAATCCATTTGGTATACTCCGATGAGTTGTGAAAAAGTGAAATTACATCTCCCCAGTCTTTGTAAACCTGATAAAACTTGTAAAAGGATAGGAAACCCGCTTTCTTATTATATCAGAAAATTATGGGAATCAGATGAAACTAATGGTAATCCTGAGGGAAATGAGGATTAAAATTTCTATTCATTTATTTGATATATTTTTTTAATAATAGTCTTAAAATTATAAATGGGTAATTAAATTGGATGAAAATCATTTTTTGAAACCAGCCTCTACTGAAGAACGGCGCTTATATTACCGGGAGGAATGGAATATCGAGGATATTCCTGATTTTATAAAGAATTCTGTAGATAAAAGAGAATTCGGATTTGATCATTTGGGTCGTGGACCTAATGATCGTTATCGAGTATTCCGGTCTTTAGATTTGTTAAGAAAGTTTTTAAGATACCGTACACCATTTGCTGCTTATTCTTCCGTGGCTTTTTATGAGAAACCTCAAAGAAGGGATGGTTGGATTAAATCGGAGGTAGTGTTTGATGTGGATGCTAAGGATATTCCTTTAAGAAAATGTAATTGTGAGGGTGTATGTGATGTATGTTTAAATCAAGCCAGGGAGATTGTCTGTAGTTTAATGGATATATTGAAAGGGGATTTGGGGCTTAATGATATTCATGTTATTTATTCTGGACGTGGTTATCATCTGCGCGTTTTGGATGAATCTGTTATGAAGGTGAATAGTGATGTTAGAGGGCAGATTGTTAAGTATATTATTGGGGCTGAAGTTCCTCAAAGTGAATATGGAAGTGATGGTGTGACATATAAATTGGAACATTTTTCATTACCTTTTGGATATCCTCAAGTATTCACGGAGAGAGTTAAATATGCTATTTTACATTTAACGGAATCTACAGAAATGGATGGAGTTAATAATAAATTATTAAAAGATGTTATTAAATATCGGGAATTTATAAATAATGATGAATGGGGACTTTTTAGGGGTAAAGTGGGCCCTATTAGATATCAACGATTAATTAAGAGTATTGCTTCTTTGAATATGGGTTGGGTGGATGCTAAAGTTTCAATAGACCTTAAAAGAATTTTACGTCTTCCATCTTCCTTACATTCTATGGTTAGTATGAAGTGTATGGAAGTGAATAATTTAGAGAATTTTGATCCATTCCAAGATGCAGTCCCTCGTTTTGTTTATGAAAGAAAATAATTCATAAAAATAAGCTCCTACTAATAAGTCCATTATCTTTTTTTATTTAGTTAAGATCTTTTTTCTATAAATTATTTGTTTTATCTAAATGAGTCGTTCTTATTCTTTTTTAAGGCTTAAATGAGTATTATATAGTATTTTAAAGTCATATTAGATGACCGTTACTTTATTCTTAATAGATATAAAATTTAATTGAGTATTAGTGTTTTTTTGATAAACTGATAAATATTATATAAATCCTTAAATACTTCTGGAATTATTAATCATTTCTTTGTTTATATAATTTTTAGTATTAAATTAATGAATTATACTTTCATTCATGTTTTCAAATGTTTTTATGGAATTTTATTCATAATTAAGCATCTACTACTGTTTATTGTTAATACTATATTATTTCTATCATAAAATTCATAATTAATAATACAAAACTTATTTAAAAATTAGTTGTTTTTTAGATAACAAGATAAAATGGTTAATTAAATTTGAAAACATTTTAAAAAATTCAGTTTGGGTAGCGAAATTTGTAGGTGAGTAAAATCAATTTACGTGATAATGAAGGATATAAGATTGTTTTAACCGCTGATAGAACACTTATGAGTCATTATAATGGTTTACTATTCATAGGTTTTGGTGCCTGTGTACCTAAAGGATTAATACCGGATATAATGTATTTTTCGATGCTCTGCCCATCTATCGAATCCAATAAAGATGGATCAGTTAAATATGCACCATGTGGAACTAGGAAAATTGAAGCTGCACTATTAAATAATGGTTTTAAAAGGGAAGACGTGATTGTAGCACATCCTGAACATTTAGATAAAGTAATTGGTTCAAATACTAAAGTATTATCAATAAGTGGATTTGATCCGCTTGGAATTGCACCTGCCACTTCAACATTTACACAACTACTGGGAGGAGATAATAACTACATGTCAGTGAAGTTTGAAGAATTATTAAATCATCCCGCAGTGCAACATTATCAACCGAAAATTATAGTAGGTGGGCCTGGAGCTTGGCAATTTGAAGGTGATGAACCTAGAAATAGACTGGGATTAGATTGTGTAGTTATTGGTGAAGGGGAGAAAGTAGTAGATACCCTCTTTAAGAGAGCAATAAATGGAGATGAACTTCCAAAAGTTGTTCACGGAGAAGTTCTTGAAGAGGAAGAGATTCCTAGTATTAAAGAAGCAAGTATAGAGGGAATTGTAGAGATTGCTCGTGGATGTGGTCGTGGTTGTGCATTTTGTGTTCCAACACTACAGCGATATCGTTGTTTGCCAATTGAACATATATTGAAGGAGGTAGAAGTTAACCTTAAGGCTGGAAAACAACCAATACTTCACGCTGAAGATGTACTCAGATACAAGGCTAATGGTTTTGAGGTTAACCAAAAAGCTGTAACTGATTTATTCCAGCAAGTACATGATTATCCTGGCGTGGATGCAGTTGCAATGAGTCATTTCGCGTTATCATCCGCAGCCAGCGCACCGGAAGTGGTTGAGGATGTGTCAAATATTCTCGGAGCTAGTAAAAATGAATGGTTAACTGGTCAAACTGGAATAGAAACTGGCAGTCCTAAGTTGATTAATGATGGTATGAAGGGTAAATGTAAGCCTTTCAAACCTGAGGAGTGGCCGGAAGTTGTGATAGATGCATTCCAGATTTTATCTGATAATAATTGGGTACCTATTGCAACATTAATTATAGGACTTCCCGGTGAGGATGAAAACGATGTAGAATTGACTATTGATTTGGTTAGTGAATTAAAAGATTTTAAGAGTGTAATTGTTCCACTTTTCTTTGTATCTGAAGGGAGATTAGAGGGATTAAAGTCATTTTCAGTGGAGGATATGACACGTAAGCAATGTGAACTTATGTTAAGATGTTGGGAACATAGTCAGAACTGGACAGAAACATTACTTGATGAATATTTCCATATGACTAATGTTAATTCTATTAGTACTTACGGGGCTAAGCAAGTATTTAATTTTGCTCTTGGAAAATCTAGGAAGTTAGTTAAAATGTGTGAAGATGATTATGATTATAATCTACAAGAAATGCTTCAAGATGCTAGAAATGGTGAGATAACTATGATGCCTAAACCATTACAAGCAATCTATAATCATTTCGTATAATTAAAAGAAATTTATCTATAAAGGGGAATTTGTTTTATAATCCTTTATTATAGAATTATCATAAATTTTTTCATTAAATGAATTACAATAAAATAAACTTAAAAGAGTTAAATATTGAAATTATTTACTCAGAATAAGTATTTAAATATTTAAAAAGTTTTTTATAAAAATTTATCTCCATAAAACCTCATTTTTATTTAAATAAGTATGTAAAAATTTTAAGATATCTTCATTAATTTCATTTGATTCTAAAAATTTTATTAAATCAGTTAATTTATGTTCTTTTAAAATTTCATTCTTTATATGTTTACCAAACCTAAGGTAACCGATTTTTACATTTGTCAAGGAAACTTTTAACAGAAATTCTGCTTTAGGATAATCTCTTTCCACTGCAGCCACCCATCTATCTCCTTCAATCCATACTTTATCCTTATATTTCTTTAAATATTTTTCTTGATAGTCTTTAAACCATAATTGAGGTCCTAAATGCTTTTTTATTTCGGGAAGTTTCCATACACTGAATTCTAATAAGATAATAACTAATTCTGCATCGTCACTCCAAGAATCACTACCAAAAATTTTGAATCCCTTCCTTTCCATTAAATTAATTATTGAATTTTCAGTTTTTTTAATTTGAGGATATAATGCATCAATAGGTACATCAGGAGTTTTAAATGTTAATAATAAAGTTTTGGTACCTCTTTTAGTGAATTCATTTTTTATAATATTTAAATCAACATTAACCTCTTTAGAATCAAAATATGACGCGGATGGTTCTTTAAGAAAATTTCGTGATGCAGCTACAAATTCTGACATTTTCTGTAGGCTAACAGCTGCAGCCACGTTTCTATTCTTATCCACGGGATCAACTACTATTAATGGTTCATTAAATAATGAAATAGTATCATAATCCATTAAATCTATATAATAACCTGGTTTCCATTCAGTAGAAGCGGATTTTAAAACTTGTTCAAAAGAATTATAATAAAGGATTAAGAGTTCACATAGGTAACCAGCAAATCCACTTACCTTGAATTCAGATCCATATGTTCCTATGGATTTCATGAATCTTTTAAGTAATATTACTTCATCGGCTTGTTTAGGATTTAAATTTTTTTTAATATATTTAGTATGGGGTATGGTTCGATCTACAGCTGATTTAAGCTCTCCTGAATGTTTTATATCATAACAGGGTACAAAATCAATTTCATAATCATCTATAAGACCGGTAATATAAGGATGAGATGCATAACGACATTCATATTCTCCATTCATTCTCTTTATACATTCATAACCCAAACGTAATCCTTTTTCTTTAAGATAATTCGGTGAAGTATTTAAAGGAAATTTTATGAATAAATCAATATCAGCTTTTCCAAACCAAGTATTTTTAGCTACAGAACCCACTAATACTGTTTCTGCATTTATATTTTCATCCATTGCAAATTGATTTAGTATACAGATTAATTTATTTGACAAAGACTTCACATTATTTATTTCACTTTTTGAAGGTTTTATTTCCTCTAAAATTTTTTTATAATCTATATTAGTCACAAAAAGTCACCTTAAGAAAATATGAATCCTTAAATTGTTTTTATAATAACATTTTTAAATGATTGATTAATTTTTTATATAATTAAATAAATTAAAATATAAAAAAAATTTTTGAGATTTAAAATTATAACTATGAAAATCTTAATTTTTTTTTAGAGTTTAAATTCTACTAAGTTAGAATAAATAGGACCAACAGGTGTGAGTTCACTTTCCTTAAGCACTAATTTATCCAACATCATATCTCCAATATCAACATTCTCCATTTCCTTAATAATAGAAATTAGAGCTTCTTTATTCTTTGCTCCTTTAACCCTTGCTATGGTTAAATGGGGAATGTAACTTTTCTCTTTTTTAAAACCTAATTTAACAAATTCTTCATCCAAATCCATTTGCATCTGTGAGTAAGCTTCAGGGTTTTCCACACCCAACCAAATCACTCTAATATATCCTGAATGCGGGAAAAAACCAGTTTTATTAATGGAAAGTTTAAAAGGTTTGTATTCCGTAATATTATTTTCGATCATTACTTTTAAATCTTCCAATTTACTATCGGAAACTTCACCTAAGAATTTAAGGGTAAAATGGAGATTTTCAGGTTCTACAAATTTGAGTTGAGCATTTGCATCCTTGATTTTTTTTTGAACATTTATTACTTCATTTTTTAGTTTTTCATCTAAATCCACAGCTAAAAACGCTCTCATATTCGTTCACCTTTTCCCTAATTCTATTATTCTATTAAGACTTTCAGCAGGTTTTTCTATAGTATTCAAAACATGTACATCTACTCTAGAGAATAATTCTAGGAAGAAATTTTTTCTAAGGTTAAACTTTCTTTCATCCCTAACAAGTTGATGAGGATTACAGAAATCCTTTTCCACCATGAAATTCACTGCTTCATTAACATCTAACTCTCTAAAAACAGGATTATTAGAATTTCTCTCCAATAAAACTACACTTTTCAGGGTTGAACTCTCCCTTACTCTTTCCTTGAATAAAGTGTTCACATCAGCGATTCCCCTATTGTGAGGGTCGAGTTTAACTTGCTCCAATAATAAAGAGAAACTTTCCCATACATTTTCAATATCATCTCGAATGTAAGAATTTTTTTCTGATGAATAAACAATTACACCATTATCAAATAGCCTGGTGAAAAACCAGTCATCTGAAATATAATTAAATTCATCCGCCTGTAACAAACCATAAGTTAATGTTGTTTTACCAGTCCCGGGAGGTCCAATAATAGCCATACCATGACCAGAATAATCTACAACTGATCCATGGACTGAATATCTTCTATGAACAGAATGATATTCCTCAAAAAAATCTGAAATAGCAGCCAAGGCAATACTCTTAATCCAACCATAATAATCAGTATTTTTAATAATACAAGTCTTAGATATGGGCTCATACATCACACTAAGATCATTACCGTCTTCAATCGAGAATACTTTAGCGTGAGGTCTAATATCTTCACTCATAAATTTAAAATTATCTTCCCATTCTTCTTTAAACTCATGGTTATCCGTTAATAATTTGACACAAGCTCCATGAATATTAGCTTTTCTTTCAAATTTAACTTTATCCACAACTTCCGGGAATAGGTCATCTTTCTTTTGAGGTGTTATCAATTCTACTTCATAGCCATCCATATTAATTATATCCTCTAAAAAAAATTTAATTTTAAAAGAAAAATAATTAAAATTTAGATTTTAACAATTATTAATATGTTTTCAGGAAATATAAACCTTTTAATATATTAATTCATTAAAAAAAGCCTAAAAAATTTTTTAATAAGAAAGTTTTTAATACTATTTTTCTATTATGCTTTCTTCAATAGCCATGCCAAAGTGTCTAGCATTAGGATCCAGGTAAATCATAATTTTATCTCCAACTTTAAGTTCAGACACACTAATAGGTGTTCCATCTTCCTTAACCAGTCTTATAGTTTCAGCGTTTTGAAGAAGGGTTCTTAAAATTA
Source organism: Methanobacterium sp. (assembly GCA_015661405.1). Classification (GTDB taxonomy): domain Archaea; phylum Methanobacteriota; class Methanobacteria; order Methanobacteriales; family Methanobacteriaceae; genus Methanobacterium_A. Next base: position 72,925 of record JACWMK010000001.1, on the reverse strand, counting down.
TTCCATTATATTCTGCTTCCACCAACATTAATGGTCGTTTTTCGATTTTAACCCGTCCCACAACCACATTTTTAGAATTTCCTTCTTTATCTACTATTAAAACTTCATCTCCAGCTTCGATTTCCGATAAATATCTTGTTTTATTACCGGGAGTCATAACATAAGCGTGTACAGGACCAGCATTAACTCGGAAAGGTCTTGAAGCTACATATTCACTTTCTAAAGATTCACTATGAACTAAAAATAAACCTTTTGAGTATGATCCTATGAGCATTCCTTCACCCATACTCATCATAGAGCAAGTGTCCACACAAACCCGATCACCGGAACCTACTGATTCCACACGATTAACAGTACCAGCTTTAAGTTGATAACTTTCAGATTCAATTTTCTCAACTAACTGGGTAACATTTTTTATCTGAGATAAATCTTTAGGACATAAAAGAACTCCATCAGTACCATATTCCAATGTTTCCAAAGCAAGCTTCGCCTCTTCATAATCTGACACTGCAGCTATCAGTTTAACATCCTCTTTTTGCAGTTCTGCTATAATGTTTTCTAGTGGAATTACTTTCCAATCCTTACCTAACAGAATCAGATAATCAACATATTTTCCCAAGTAAGAAGCTAATTTTTCATGTTTTTTACTACTGATCTCAACGTAAGCAGCCACTAATTTTTCTTTTCTTTTAAGCCTCTTAATGCTGGCTAAATCTTTTGATTCGGATAAATCATCAATTAAAGGAAGTGTACCATCCCCTTCACCATTTTTACCCACAAGGACTATATCTGAACTTTCCATATCGGAGATAAGTGTAATGTTCCCGAGTCGTTTAACATTTCCGATATCAGTAAAATCGACAATATGATTGATTCCTGATTCTAAGGCAGTAGTTATGTATTCCTTTTTTTTATTCCACTCCATACCTTCTGCCATCATCCATACAAATTTCATTTGTATCTAAACCTCTAAAATCCAATTAGTTTTATACCTCAAAAAGTATACTATTCAGATAGTTTTTATCCTTGCAATATTTTTAAAGCATCATCTACTTCAGCATCGTTGTGAACTATCTCGGTAATGGCTCTAGTCGTTTTTCTAGGAGATTCCGCCTGAAAAACATTCCTACCTATGGCTACACCAGCACCGCCTACATCAACAGCATTTTTAACCATTTCTAAAAGTTCACGATCTGTTTCTACACGAGGTCCTCCTGCAATAACCAATGGAACGGGGCAACCATCAACTACTTCTTGGAATGTTTCCGGATCTCCAGTATAGTTTGTTTTGATTATGTCTGCTCCCAATTCTGCTCCTGCCCTGGCAGCGAGTTTTACTACTTCTGCATCATGTTCATTTTTAATTTTAGGTCCCCTAGGGTACATCATGGCTATGAGCGGCATTCCCCAATTATCACAAATTTCTGAAGTGTTTCCTAGTTTTTTAAGCATTTCTGGTTCTTTTCTAGATCCAATATTCACATGCACTGACACTGCATCTGCACCTACTTGTAATGCTTTTTCAACAGAGGTTACCATTACCTTGTTATCTGGATCAGGTCCAAGAGAAGTGCTTGCTGATAAATGTATTATAAGTCCAATATCCCTTCCATATCCTCTATGTCCATTACCAACCATTCCTTTATGCATTATAATGGCATTAGCACCCCCACTTGCAACTTCATCTATAGATTTTGTCATATCGATGATACCAGGGATAGGTCCCATTGCAACACCATGATCCATAGGTACAATAACACTTCTTCCTGTTTTCCTGTCTAATATTCTTTCGATTCTAATTTTTTTACCAATCATAAATAAAACACCTCCTACCTAAATTTTTGTTGACCAAAGTTTTAGTTCCTTTAACCGGGGTGGAATTCCATAATTTCCAGAAGACTCTAACCACCCATTCTTAGATTTTATAATTTCATAAGCGGATGATGATTGGATAAAATCTATTAATCCTCTATTTCTTATTATAGTGTCTCGTGGCTTTAAAGTTGATGACCAATGAAAAAGACTTTGAAGTTGGTGTCCGGGTGATACCCACCTCCTAGATCAACTGATAACACATCACATTTTTTTATTTTACTTAAAACTTCTTCTAAAGTTTCATGTAGTCTTACATCTCTTTTCATGAATTCAATATTAGATTGTTCTTTCATCATGGCATCCATACAATCTGGTGATTCAGGGCTTTTATCTAAGGCGATTATCTTCCCATTACATGCTAAATGGGATATAATTCTGGTTGAATTACCAACATGGCATCCTAACTCTACAACTATATCATCTGCCTTAATAACATCTTTTAAAACTTCCCTATAAACTTTAATATCATAAACTATTTTGATCATTAGGAATACATTATTTATATTATAATATTATTTATTTTTTATTTAAATAAGAAATATTTATTTCAAAATAAGATTTTTATTAGAATATTATTCTATTATTTGTTTGGCTGCAGCTTCACCTGCAAGATAACCAGTAGAGAATGCTTGTTGTAAATTATAGCCGCCGCTGGATGCACAACCTTCAATAATCTCCCCTGCAAAATATAAGTTTTTAATTAACTTTGATTCCAGAGTTTGTGGGTTAATCTCACTTCTTGAAATTCCACCACAAGTAATCATTGCTTTATTAACCCCCATTGAATCAATGATAGTTAAAGGAAAAGCTTTTAATAAGTTAATAATGGAATTTCTTTCTTCCTTTTCAATTTGGTTTACTTTTTTCTTAGCATTCATCCCTAATAACTCTATAAATACTGGAATCATCCGATTAGGTAATAAAAATTTCATGAAATTCTTGAATTCACTTTTTCTTCTAATTTCAAATTCCTTGATTAACTTCTCTTCTAATTCTTGAATGGTCATTTCAGGTTTAAGATCAATGAAAAACTGCATTGATTCATTTTTTTCAAGGATAGAAATTATTTGATTACTATAATCCAGAACCAGGGGGCCTGAAATTCCAAAATGTGTAAAGATTAAGTTTCCGTTATTTGAAATAATATTTTTTTTCCCATATTTAATTTTTATCTGTATATTTTCCAGTGATATTCCCTGTAATTCCTTAACCCAAGTGTCGCTGAGTTTTAAAGGGACTAATCCTGGTTTTAATGGTTTGATACTATGACCCATTTTTTGTGCAATATCCAATCCATCACCGGTAGAACCCGTTGCCTTATAAGACACTCCACCTGTAGCTAATATGATACTTCTGGTCGCCACATAATTATCATTCCCCAAATCCAGGCTAAAATATTCTTTTTTATTTTTAATATTAATTAAACGAGTATTATAATTCCTTATAACTTTATTTTCAGATAAATATTCTTTTAAAACTTTTATGACTGATCTTGATTTGTCCGTGACTGGAAAAACTCGTCCATTATCTTCAATTTTAAATTTTAATCCTTTAGCTTTAAAAAATGTCATTAATCTTTTACTTGAAAAAGTAGAGAAAGCAGATCTAAAAAAAGATCCTCTTTTTCCAAACTTTTCCATGAATATGTCGAATGATGCGGTATTGGTAATGTTACATCGGCTGCTACCAGTGATTTTAAGTTTTTTACCTAAGATATCATTTTTTTCTATTATAATCACGTTTTTATCAAGCTGTCCTGCTCGAATTGCAGCCATCATGCCCGCAGGGCCTGCACCAACTACTGCTATGTCATAAAGTTTCATATAAATCTTCCAAATCCTTTATAAAAAAGATTAATTAAAATATTTAATCTAATTTATTTAAAAAAAATAAGTATCGGTATAATTTCCTCTAAAAAAAAGTTAGGATCTAAGGAATAAGCCTTCTCCTATCCCTTGGAAAGAGGACAGTTTCTCTAATATTTTTAACTCCAGTTAAACACATGGTAAATCTCTCCGCACCCAACCCCCATCCAGCATGTGGTGGCATACCATATTCAAATGCTGCTAAATATCTATTGAATGAATCTGGATTTAAACCCTGTTTTTTAATTCTATCCACCAGTAAATCATGCAGATGCACCCTCATGGCACCTGAAGATATTTCTAAGTCCCGATACATTAAGTCAAAAGCACAACTTCTTTTAGGATCCTCTTCACTGGGCATCACATAGAATGGCTTAATATCGGTTGGCCATCCAGTTATAAAGTAATAACCTTCCATTAATTCTCCCATAGCTTTCTCAGCTGCTCGAGATAGATCTTCACCATGATTGAGTGTTACTCCCTGAGAATTAACCATATCTACGACTTCATCATATTCCACTCTTTCAAATGGAAGTTCTGGTACTTTTAGATCAATCTCCAAAGTTTTAAGTTCATCTTTACAATGCGTATTCACATCATTAATAGCGTTGAATACTAGTTTTTCTAAGATATTCATTACATCTTCATGGTTACAGAATGCAGCCTCCAAATCTATTGATATTGCTTCATTTAAATGTCTGAGAGTATCATGCTCTTCAGCCCGGAAAATTGGAGCGATTTCATAAACTTGGTCAAAGCCAGCCGCCATCATCATCTGTTTATAAAGCTGAGGACTCTGCCCTAGGAAAGCCTCTCTTTCAAAATAAGTTATTGGAAATAATTCCGTTCCACCTTCAGTTGCTGATGCAACTAATTTAGGCGTGTTTATTTCAATAAAATCATTTTGTTCTAAGAATACTCTTACAGAATGAAGCATTCTACTTTTTATTTTGAATATTGAACTTACATTATGTTTTCTAAGATCTAGAAATCTAGAATCTAATCGAGTATCAATTTCAGCCCTAACTTTTCCTGTGGTATCCAATGGTAAAGGTAGTTTACTTTCAGTTAAAAGTTCAACTTCATAGGGGATGATTTCTACTCCTCCTGGAGCTTTAGATGAATCCTGTACTACGCCTTTAACTGTAATCACTGATTCTTTTTTGAACTTGCGTATATTTTCAAATAGTTCTGGAGAAATTTTTTTGCTAGGGGCAGTTACTTGGATTACACCATCTCGATCTCTTAGGAGTAAAAATATAATTCCACCTAAATCTCTTAATTCATGAATCCAGCCCATAATGATTACTTTTTTTCCATTTAACTCAGGAGTTATTTCTTTTGAATATTGAGTTCTTCTACAATTTTGATGGTCAGTCAAATTAAATCACTTCCAAAAAATAAATTCAAATAAATTTAAAAAGAAAATAGATATCACATCAATACATATTTTTTTCAGTAATATTTTTTTTTCATTTCATAAGATAATTATAATACAATATTCTTTTCTTTATTATCTATTCCTATAATTAATTATTTTATATATTATTTTAATTATTTAATTTAATTCTCTAGATTTGATAATTCAATCTTTTAAACGTTTTTTAAAAGATTCCGCATGGGCATAGAGTCCTTCATATTCTGCCAGTGTTATTACCACATCTTTAAGATTTTCTAAACCTTCTTTGGTAAGTCGTTGAATTGTTGGTTTCTTGAGGAATGATTCTGTGGAGAGTCCAGAATATAGGCGAGCACATCCTGATGTGGGTAGAACGTGATTAGTACCTGATCCGTAATCTCCAGCGGCTACGGGTGTTAATTCACCTAGAAATATTGAACCAGCGTTATGTATATCTTTCAGGACTTCTTCTGGTTGGGAAGTCATGATTATTAAATGTTCTGGAGCATATTCATTGGAAAATTCCACAGTTTCCTTTAAATTATCCACAAGGATGATCCTACCATAATTTTCCAGTGATTCTTCTATTATATCTCTTCGCGGTATAGATAAAATTTTATGATTAATAATATTATTAACGTTTTCAGCTAAAGTTTTAGATGTAGTTACTAATACTGCGGCTGCATTAGGGTCATGTTCAGCTTGTGCTAGCATATCCAATGCGACATAATTTGGATTGGATTCAGCATCGGCAATTATAAGAACTTCTGATGGTCCTGCCGGGAAATCGATATCCACGTCACCGTATACAAGTTTTTTTGCAGTGGTTACATATATATTTCCAGGACCTACAATTTTATCCACTTTTGGTATGGATTCTGTACCATAAGTCATGGCAGCTATGGCTTGCGCTCCTCCAACTGAATATATTTCATCAGCACCAGAAATACTAGCTGCAGCTAGGATTTCATTCTTCACCTTACCATTCTGAGCTGGTGGAGTACAACATATAACTTTGGATACTCCAGCTATTTTAGCTGGTATAACCGTCATAAGGATTGTAGAGGGATATACTGCACGCCCTCCTGGTATGTAACAGCCTACTGTTTTTAATGGGCGGATTATTTGCCCTGCTGTGATCCCTTCATCTACATTACATATCCATTCTTGCGGTAATTGTGTTTTGTGAAATTTTTTTATGTTGGCTGCTGCTTTTTTTAGTGCTTTGATAAGTAAGGGGTCAACTTGGCTGATGCTTTTTTTGATTTCTTGTTCATCTAATTTGAAATTTTCAAGTTTAACGTTATCTAATTTTTGAGTGTAAGTTTTTAGTGATTGATCTCCATTGTTACGAACGTCGCTTATTATATTACCTACGGTGTTTAAAACTATTTGAGAATCAATTAGTGACCTTTTCAGAAGTTTTATTCTATCCTGCTTATTTTGGTTTTTTAGTTCAATGATTTTCATCCTATCACAAATTAATTAGTGTTATTGGGTTAAATATCTTGCTATGAGTCGGTTTTATTTATGTGAATAATAGTTTTAATTGGTGAAAAACTTTATTTACTAATAATTTTTAATATTATATTTAGCATGTTGTTACTGGATGAATCTAATACTGTCCAATTATATTTTTCTATATATTATGCGCTGTAACGTATATAACATGCTTTAAATCTTTAATTGATTGAATAGGGTAGAGGTATCGATAAATATGTACAAGGATGAACTCATACAACTACATCAGTTTTTGGTATATGTTTTAAAAAATATGGATGAAGAATATGAGCTGAAGGAGGAGTGCAAAGATTATCTGTGTCTTAATATAAGCCCTCATCACATTCACCGAACTAAAGCTGAACATAAACATGCTATATTTGTATTATCTAATACAATATCTGAGGTTATTGCCAGTAATAACGGTGGTGGGTCTAATGTTTCTAATGGTCTTTCTGAATTGATTAAAAGATCTAGAAAAGAGCTTATTAAATTTCAAGATGACGGTAATTTAAATTATCAAAAAGTTAAGTTATGAAAAAAAGATTTTTGTAAGATGCTGGGATTTACTTGATAAATTGTCATTAGTGTCAGTTTAACTTATTATATTAATATAATAATAAATGTTAAGATAGTAATAATATAAATTTTAGTAAATTAATTCTTTTCTAACTATATTTAGTTATAAATTCAATATAGCAATTTTCATTATTTTATATAAAGTATTAAAAATATTATTTATTATTACAAAAATTTGTTCCTAATATTTATTTATTACAATTAAACTTTTTTAGGATGTTTTAAATATGCATGGTTTAAGAAGAATGGTTTGTTTAGTGGATGGAGAGCATTACATTCCCGTAACTAAAGCAGCATTAGACACCTTAGATAGTCTTGAACATAACGAAGTAGTAGCTGTTATATTCATAGGTGGTACTGAAAAATTAAGGGAAACATCAGATAAAGCCGTACAGGTAAAATTGGGAAGACCCGTCCATTTTGGTGCTGATCATCATAAAATACCCTATGATCTAATTGGAGAAATTATTGAACAATATAATGCAGACGTAGTTATGGATTTAAGTGATGAACCTATCGTTGATTATTCTAAAAGATTTAAAATAGCAACTATAATTCTTGAGCAGGGGATTAATTATGAAGGACCAGATTTTAAATTTTACCCCATATCAGAGCATGATGTTCTTCAAAAACCATCACTAAAAATATTGGGAACAGGTAAACGTATAGGTAAAACTGCAGTATCAGCTTACGCTGCAAGAATAATCGATAAAAAAGAATACAATCCTTGTATTGTGGCCATGGGGCGAGGAGGCCCAACGGAACCAGAAATAGTTAGAGGAGACTTAATAGAACTTACCCCTGAATATTTAATGGAGCAATCAAATAAGGGTGTCCACGCTGCATCCGACCACTGGGAAGACGCACTCATGAGCCGTATATTAACTATTGGTTGTCGGAGATGTGGTGGTGGTATGGTGGGTGATGTTTTCATAACTAACATGAAGAAGGGAGCTCAACTTGCCAATGAAGTGGAAACGGAGTTCGTGATTATAGAAGGAAGCGGTGCAGCAATTCCCCCTATAAAAACCGATAAACACATAGTATTAGTAGGTGCTAACCAACCGTTGATAAATATAGAAAAATTCTTCGGTCCATTTAGAATAAAAAAGGCGGATTTAGTGGTAATAACTATGTGTGAAATGCCTATGGCTAGTCCAGAGAAGGTAGAGGGCATTGAAAAATTCATAAAGATCATTAATCCCGGAGCAATGGTTATTTCTACAGTTTTCCGTCCAAAGCCATTAAGTTCTATTGAAAATAAGAAGGTACTTTTTGCAACAACTGCCCCAGATTCTGTTAAAACTGTTTTAATTGAATATCTTCAGGATAACTTTAATTGTAAAGTGGTTGGAACCACATCACATCTATCTAATAGACCATTACTCCAAAAGGATATAGAAAAACATATTGGTGAAGCTGATGTAATGCTTACAGAATTAAAGGCAGCAGCAGTCGATGTGGCCACCAAAGATGCATTGGAAGCAGGATTAGAGGTGGTATACTGTGATAATATACCTAAGGTAATTGAAGGACCTTACCCAAAACTTTCCGATGCTATAATTAAAGTTGTAAATGATGCTATATCACACTTTAAAAAGTGAATTTATTTGGCATTTACTAGTGAATGTGAATTAAAAAATCAATTATCATTTAATCTTCAAGAAGAGATGATAATAAAGAAGTTGAATATTACACCAAAAGCTTTTTTACTATTGATTTCTCTATAAAATTTGGTGGAGATTGGAGTTTCAAAACAAAATTATTAAAAGTTTTTGACTGTAAAGGATAAGTTAACTCACTATAATCAGGAAAAAATGGTTGACTACACTATAAAAACTGTTTTTCTTTTTATAAATCTTAAAATATTGAAAGAAGAAGGTGTTCATTCATCGTCTAGAAAAATGTGGGAATAAAAAAAAGAACGGGAAATAGATGAAAGACCCTTTAAAATTGAAGTTGATGCAGAAGATATAATAAAAGCAGTTATATTCCATTAAAATTAAAAATAACAGTTAAATATTTTAAAGGTTCTTTATCCTTTGAGGGTTCGAGTGTGTATGGTGTATCTCATGAAATGAATCATTTGCACGGGTTAGAAGTGAATGGAAAATTTTACAGTATTTCATCTTTGATTAGGCTAAAAAGTTTAATATATTATAACATTTTGAAATTCTATTTTTTTTTATTAACAAATCGTTACTATTATATTAAATTTTAAGGGGTAAATTATTTATATAACCTCTAACCCACTGATAAATTAAGAAAAGAACAAACTGGAGATGATAATTGTGGCGCAATTCGGAGGGCAAGGACAACAAGGCCAGCCAATATTAATCTTACCTGAAGGTACAAATAGACGTTTAGGAAGAGATGCTCAAAGCATGAATATAATGGCAGGTAAAATTCTTGCAGAAACTATTAGAACAACATTAGGCCCTAAGGGAATGGATAAAATGCTTGTAGATTCCTTAGGTGACATAGTTGTGACTAATGATGGAGTTACTATTTTAAAGGAAATGGATATTGAACACCCTGCAGCTAAAATGCTCGTAGAAGTGGCTAAGACTCAGGAAGATGAAGTAGGTGATGGAACTACCACTGCAGTGATAATAGCTGGTGAATTACTTAAAAAAGCAGAGGATTTACTGGAACAGGATATACATCCCACAGTGATTTCTATGGGTTACCGAAGAGCTGCTACTAAAGCACTTGAAATCTTAAACGACATCTCAATTGACAGAAGTGATCGTGAAACTTTAATAGAAGTAGCCATGACTGCAATGACTGGTAAAGGTACAGAAAAAGCCAGACAACCACTTGCTGAAATCATTGTAAATGCAGTAAAACAAGTGGAAAAAGATGGTGAAGTAGATAGAGATCATATAAACATTCATAGGATTCAGGGAGCCACCGTAGATGAATCCCAACTTGTTAGGGGAGTAGTGATTGATAAAAGCAGAATCGATCAATCAATGCCTAAAAAAATTAAGAATGCACGAATTGCATTATTAAAATACCCTATAGAAGTTAAAGATCTAGAAACCGATGCTAAAATCAATTTAACTGCACCTAATCAAATGCAAGCCTTCATTGAACAAGAAGAGTCAATGGTTAGGGAAATGGTAGATAAGATTATAGATACTGGAGCTAACGTTGTATTCTGTCAAAAAGGTATTGATGATTTAGCCCAAAGTTACTTAGCACGTGAAGGAATTTTTGCAGTTAAAAGGGTGAGAAAATCTGATATCGAAAGACTAGAGAAAGCTACTGGAGCTTCCGTGGCAACTAACATTGAAGATCTTAGTTCAGATGATCTAGGTAACGCTGGAATTGTTTATGAGAAAAAGATTTTTGATGAAATTTTAATTTTCGTTGAAGAAAATCCTGATCCTAAGGCAGTATCCATTATACTACGTGGAAGTACTAAACATGTAGCTGAAGAAGTGGAAAGGGCTGTTGAAGATGCTATAGGAGTGGTAACCGCTACTGTAGAAGATGGTAAAGTAGTAGCTGGTGGTGGAGCTGCAGAGATGGCTATTGCTCGTGGACTCACTGATTATTCTGACACTATTAGTGGGAGAGAACAATTAGCTGTGGTTGCTTTTGCCAAAGCTTTGGAAATAGTGCCTAAAACTTTAGCAGAAAATGCTGGAATGGATAGTATTGATGTTTTAGTAGATATCAGGGCTGCACAGGAAAAATCACCTTATATGGGACTTGATGTTTTCCAAGGTAAGGTAGCTAATATGAAATTCGCCAGTGTCATTGAACCTCACCGGGTGAAAAAACAAGCTATACAATCTGCAGCTGAAGCAGCTGAGATGATTTTAAGAATAGATGATGTTGTCGCTTCCAGCGGTGCTGGTAAACAACCAGATATGGAAGGTATGGAAGGTATGCCTCCAGGTATGGGTGGAATGCCTCCAATGATGTAAAGAAAAGCTATTAAGCTTTTTTTATTTCTTTTTTTGAATTACATAATTTTTTTGTTTAAAATCTGATTCAATTCATTTTTTTTAATTCAACTGCAATAATCCCAATTTATTTTTGTTAAATTATTTTTTTTATTCCTCATTGATTTTAAAAAAAATTTATCATGATTAATAATACTAAAATATATATGGAGAGATCAACTTAAATATAGATAATATTCTAACTAAAAAGGCGGAAAGATAAATGGCACATGATACAGATGTCCTTCTAAAAGAGAAAAGAATTTTTAATCCTGACGAACAAGTAATCAAAAGAGCAAAAGTAAAAGATTGGGAAGCAGAATTAAATAAAGGAAAAGACATTGAAAAATACTGGGCTAATCAAGCCGAACAATTTGAATGGTTCCAAAAATGGGATAAAGTCTTAGATGACAGCAATAAACCATTCTATAAATGGTTTGTCAATGGTAAAATCAACTTAGCACACAATGCTGTGGATCGCTGGATTAAAACCCCTAAGAGAAATCAAGTAGCCATACTCTATGCAAACGAGAGAGGCGATGAAAAAAAAATAACATATTATGAATTATACAGAGAAGTCAATAAATTCGCCAATGGACTCACAAACATAGGAGTTAAAAAAGGAGATAGGGTATCCATGTACTTACCCATGTGTCCGGAGCTCCTAGTTTCAATGCTAGCCTGTACCAAGATCGGTGCAATTCACAGCGTAGTATACTCCGGATTAAGTGTAGGATCATTCGTAGAAAGAATGAACGATGTGAAAGCAAAGATACTCATAACTGCTGACGGTACCTATAGAAGGGGTAAAATTATAGATCTTAAAAAAATAGCAGATGAAGGATTATTACAATCACATACAGTTGAAACAATAATAGTCGTAAATCATACGGGTAATCCCATAGAAACTTCTGATTTAAGTGGTAGAGAAATATCCTATAATAGACTTATAGAAGGAGAATCCGATGAATTCGAAGCTGAAGAAATGGATGCTGAAGACCCATTATTCATATTACACACTTCAGGAAGTACAGGGAAACCTAAAGCGATATTACACACCACCGCAGGTTACATGGTTGGTGTAGCCACCACTCTTAGAGATATATTTGATATACATGACGATGACTTATGGTGGTGCACTGGAGATATTGGTTGGATAACCGGACACAGTTATGTAATCTATGCACCATTATTACTAGGTACAACTACTCTAGTTTACGAGGGAGCCCCTGATTATCCTGATCCGGGCACATGGTGGCGTATGGTAGAAAAATATGGTGTAACTAAATTTTATACAGCACCAACAGCTATTAGACATCTCATGAGATTTGGTAATAGATATCCTAAAATATATAACACATCATCCTTGAGGATATTAGGGACGGTTGGTGAACCTATTAACCCCGAAGCATGGATGTGGCTTTATAAAAATATTGGAAAAGAAAAAATACCTATTATGGATACTTGGTGGCAAACAGAAACAGGCATGCACCTCATATCACCTTTACCTACTACTCCACTAAAACCAGGATCAGCCACAAAAGCAGTACCAGGAGTAGAGGCTGATGTGGTTGATGAGAAAGGTAATCCGGTGTCTTTAGGTAAAGGTGGATTCTTAGTTATTAAAACACCTTGGCCTGCCATGTTTCGAACTTTATACCATGATGAAGAACGATTTATCAATAGTTACTGGAAGGATTACCCAGGATATTACAATGCTGGAGACATTGCGCGTAAAGATGAAGATGGTTACTTTTGGATCCAGGGAAGATCCGACGATGTTTTAAAGATAGCAGGACATAGAATAGGTACTTCGGAAGTTGAGTCAGCTTTCGTAAGCCATCCTGCTGTTGCAGAGGCTGCTGTTATTGGTAAATCGGATCCAGTGAAAGGGCAGGTAATAAAAGCTTTTCTAGTACTAAGAGAGGGATATGAACTTAAAACTAAACTTATCGAAGACCTGAAACGACATGTTAGATATGAATTAGGTCCCGTAGTTGTTTTAGGAGAATTGGATCAAGTTAAATCACTCCCTAAAACAAGAAGTGGAAAAATCATGAGAAGAATATTAAGAGCCAGAGAAGAAGGTGAAGAACTTGGAGATACTTCAACCCTCGAAGAATGAATTTATAATAAAAGTTATAATTGGAGGTATAGGGAATGGCAGAAGAAGAAAATTCTAATATCACCATAGATGCTTCGGTAGCTAATTAAACATACCTATGCTAATCCCGCCCCCTTAGGGCTGATTGCATTTGGAATGACCACAGTCCTATTAAATTCATCTAATGCCGGATTTTTTAGGTTAAGTAGTATGATAATAGCTATGGCATAGGCTTATGGTAGAATAGCATAGATATTGCAGTTATAATGGAATACAGGAATGGAAACACCTTCGCCACACTAGCTTTTGGATCGTTCGGTTTTTTCTGGCACTCCTTCGTCATATTGCTAATATTACCTAAATTAAATTTGGCAGCAGCGCCTGATTCAGCATCACTTGCTGCATATTTAATTTATGTGGAGTATTTTCACCGTAGTAATGTTTATAGCAACAATTAAAATAAGTCGTGGATTACAAGTAGTATTTTCTACATTAGCTTTACTATTTTTCCTATTGGCACTCGGAGATATTACTGGAAATAACACTATAACCTTAATAGCTGGCTACGAAGGAATATTTGTGGGATTAAGTGCAATGTACGTTGGATTGGCTGAAGTTATAAACGAAACATTTGGAAGAGATTTTCTACCAACATATAAAAAAAATTAGAGTATTTCACGATTAGATAAACTCTTGAAACAGCGACTTGAATGAATAGATTATGAGTAAATTTGAGACTCACAATCTTATTTTATTTTAAATTGTAAATTTTTTGATTCCAAAATAGTGACATTAAAACCATTTTTTGTATGTTCTCTAACTATAATACTACCGACAGTACCTGATCCCACTACTATTACATTTACCATGATATTATTATTCCATTTAATCATAAAAATTTATTTAAATACTTGAAAATAAGAAATTTTGATAAATTATCTAAATTTTTTGAGATTTCTAAAATAAAATAGTTTTGAAAAACTTTTATTAATAGAACTCCTATTGAAGTTTAGAGATTTTAAATTATTTTATTTTATAATCATATATTTTTAAATATTTTTTATAATTTAGATTTATATATTGTATTCAAATCCAATTCTTCTTTACTTAAAATAAAGAAGAATTTTTTTATAAATATTTAAAAATAGATTTATAAAAATATAATTATTACCATTCAAAATATTTCATAAGGAGGATTAATAACTTTGAGCAATAAGAGACCTGAAGTGGATATTGAAACGTTAGAAGCAAATAAGAAAATTAAAAATCTTATTGAAACATTGATTCAAGGTGATGATGATATATCATGGAAAGCTGCTCAGGCTTTGGGTAGAATAAAAAGTAAAGAAGCCGTAATGCCACTTATTGAAGTTTTAAATTATGATAATAATGATTTAAAGTTAAACGCCGCATCATCATTAGGTAAGATAGGTGATAAAAGGGCAGTTGAACCATTAATTAATCTATTAACTAATGAAAAATGGTACGTGAGGATACATGCCGTGGAGGCATTAGGATTAATTTCTGATAAAAGAGCTGTGGAACCGTTAATAGATGCATTAACGGATAAGAGAATTAGAAACGAAGCAGCCATGGCTTTAGGAAAAATTAAAGATAAAAGAGCAGTTAAACATCTTATAAAAGCTATATCTAATCAAGATCCTACTTTCAGAAGCGCTGCAGAAGAAGCATTAGGATTGATTGGAGATGAAGATGCTGTACTTCCACTTATAAAGGCTTTAGAAAATGATGATATAAGCGTCCGTAGGCATGCGGCCGGTGCACTTGCAAAAATTGGCGATGAAAAAGCATTAGGACCATTAAAAATAGCAGCATTAAAGGACAGAAGATGGTATGTAAGACTCCAAATGGATGAAGCTATAACAGAAATCTTATCAAAAAAAATAGAATAAAAAAAAATATTGAAATCTATATTTTTTTTTAAATTTATTCAAAACTTCTCGTATTTTTTTTTATTCACCCATTATCTCTTTTATATCAGCTTCCGGTGTAGTAATTGGTTTCAAATCATATTTTTTTACTAATAAGTGGAGTATATCATCATTAGCCCATGTTGGAAGGACAGGACCTAAATATATCCCTTTCAAGTTCAAGGCTAGGAGACTCCATAATATAGCAGCAGCCTTTTGCTCCATCCAACTAACCACTAATGTTAATGGAAGTTCATTAAGTCCAACACCAAAAAGTTCAGTTAACGCTACTGCAACATCAATAGCTACTATAGCATCATTACATTGACCAATATCAATTAATCGTGGAACTCCTTCAATATCACCTAAATCCATATCAGCAAAACGGTATTTACCACAAGCTAAAGTTAAAACCACCGTTGTATCAGGTAACTGCTTCACGAATTCAGTGTAATAACTAGCTTCAGGTAGAGGTGAATCACATCCACCAACAAGAATGAATCGTTTAATTTTACCAGATTCAACAAGTTCTTTTATCTTAGGGGCTAAGGAGAGAATGGTTGAAGTTCCAAATCCTGTGGTGAGTACGGGTTTTCCCGTTTCTTCCTCGAGTTCTGGAAGTTCCAGTGACTTTTCAATTACTGGAGTGAAATCATAACCATCAATATGTTTTATACCTGGTAATCTTGCTTCTCCACATGTGAACATTCGCTCTTTATAAGATTCCATTGGTGGTAATACACAATTAGAAGTTCCTAAAATAGCTACAGGATATTTACTGAAGACTTGACGTTGGTCAAACCAGGCTCCTCCAAGTTGACCTACTAAATGTTCATATTTTTTTAAATCAGGATATCCATGAGCAGGTAACATTTCAGAATGAGTGTAAATGTTTATTCCTTTTCCTTCAGTTTGTTTTAATAATTCTTCCAACGCTTTAAGGCTGTGACCGGTGACTACTATTCCATGTCCTTGAACAGATCCTGTAGGAACTTCTGTAGGAACTGGTTCACCGTAAGTTTCTATATGTGCCTTTTTTAAAAGCTTCATTGTTTTAATATTCATTTCACCAGCTTCTAATGCTAGTTTAACCAGCTCATCAGCATCAAAATTTACATTAGTTAAAGTAGCATAAAATGCCCTTTCTATAAATGCATCTACTTCATCATCAGAGTATCCTAATTCTCTTGCATGGTACAAGTAAGCTGTTATTCCCTTAATTACAAATAATAGGTTATCCTGTAATCGAGCTACGGTTGCAGGTTTACCACAAACTCCTTGAACTGTACAACCAGTTCCTCGGGCAGTTTGAGAGCATTGGTAACAAAACATATCCATACTTTCTGCTTTATTCATGCTTTCTATTTGAGATTGTTTTTCCATTTTTTTAAATTCCTCCATAATAATGTTTTTTTGGAAAAGCTATGAAATTTTATTCCAAAAAATTTTTTTCTACAAAAACTAAAAAATTTACAGACGTGGGATAAAATCATCAGTAAAAATATTAATAGGTTTTAAAAGAACTACTGATTTATCATTCCTACCGATATTGAGCTTAAATTGTTTATTTAATCTAATATCCTGTTTCAGTTTCTTACGAATTTCCCTTATATTAACCTTAACGGTAAAATATAAATACTTTTTGTCACTAGAATAGTATAAAATGAAACAATAAAATTTATTTAATAAAAAATGAATATTTTTAGAACAATATTAAATTAAAAGGAGTTATTAGAAAAAAATGACTGTGGAAACTAAAACATGGAATACACTGAAAATAATGGGTTTAACAGACTATGAAGCTAACACTTACTTAGCATTAGCTTTCATGATATCAGGAACAGCCACAGAAATCAGCATGGGATCAAAAGTACCCCGATCCAGAATTTATGAAATATTAAAAGGAATGGCTAGAAAAGGATTCGTAGAAATCGAACGAGGAAGACCCCTAAAATACACTATAATCCCACCAACTGAAGTTTTCCAAAGAAACAAAAAGAAACTCATAGAAGACATTGAGGAGGCGGAATTAGAATTAACCACAATATATGAAACACAAATATCTAAAATTCCAGCACCCATCTGGCTGATACACGGTCAGGAAAAGATAATTAAAAAAGAATTAGAGATAATCGGCCGAGCTAAAGAAAAAATAAATATAAGGGCTGGATTCATGTTTAATGGTGAAATAAAACAAGTAAAGGAGAAAATTAACCAAGCAGCACGCAGAGGAATAGTGACTAAAATAATGGCTGCACCCTACACAATAGTAGATGATGAAAAAGTCAATATAGCAGAGAAATTAGAAGGAATTCAAGCAGAATTTAGGATTTACAAAATACCATTCGTGAAAATGATTGTAAGAGACGGGAAAGAAATGATGTTGATATTATCAAAATTCTCAGGAGATGATAAAAGAGTAGTAAATCAAAGCGCCATAGGTGTCTGGAATCAATACAAGGAAATCGCCCAGAATTATATGAATTTATTTGAAATACAGTGGAAAGAGAATAAAACCAAGTAAATTAATTTTATTCTAATTTCGGGATATAAAATCTTCAATTACTCCGCGAGCTTTTTCTAATTCGTTAATACCCAGATGACCTAACTCTGAATTATATATAAATAATTCTGCATTATTTATAGACTGAGAAAGTGGAATAGTATCTATATCCGGTGGGAAGAATTGATCACCCTCAATTCCTAAAACCAAAGTTTTAGCTTTAATTTTAGATAATTTTTCTCGGACATCAAACGAGATAGACGCATTATTCCGCCAGATCACATCATTAGCATCCATCATTCTACCATGAATTCCTTGTTCATCTAAAGCATTAATCAACATTTCTTTGTTAGGAAACTCTAAATGATAATGTAAAGGTGAAAAGGCGAAGAGGAATAAGAGTTTATTAACATTCTCCACAGCATCACTTGGATTTTCCTGGTAAAAACCTTTATTATAATTTGGATGCTTCTGGATTATAGAGTTCATTAAATGGAAGATTGCTAGATTCCTACCTTGAACACTGGAGCTAGTGACGATGGGTATGATGAAATCCATAAATTCAGGGTAACGTATCCCCCAATCTAATGTTTGAAAACCACCCATAGAAGTGCCAACTATACCTCTTAAATGTTTAACTTTAAGATGCTCAGTTAAAAGATGATGTTGAGCATTAACCATGTCTTCTATAGTGTATGTTGGAAAATCTGCACTTAGAGTTGAAGTTGAAGGAGCAGATGATCCAGGAGATCCTAAAGCTGTAGTACATATTATGAAATATTTATTCTTATCAAAGACTTGTCCTGGTTTTGTAAATTCGTTAAAACGTTTAAAGGATGAATAATCTCCGGACCATCCGTGTAAGAAAAGAATTGCATTCCTGATATTTCCATCAGAATCTCTTTTTACTTCACCTAAAGTGGCGTATTCCAATTTGACTTCATTTAAAATAGCACCTGATTGGAATTTAAAGTTTTTAGAAGTGTGATGTGATGGATTTAACATAATTCTCTAAAATTAATTTTGATTAAACGTTCTAAAATAGGTTTCATTAATATTAAAAATTGGTAATTTTAATTTATTTATTAAACTATTTTTAGGAGATTTCTTCCCCATCTTCGTAAACATGTATGCAGGTTACTGGACAGCTCATTGCAGCATCCAAACAACAGTCAACATCTTCTAATTCTAACTCATCATTTTCATCTATTCTTTTAGAATTTTTTAAATGTGATAAATCATCTACATCAAATTCAAAATATTCGGGGCATATTCCAATGCAATTTCCACAGGAAACACATTCATTTCGCATTATTAAAACTTTATAAGAAACCAATTTTTTCACCAATTTTTTGTTTTAAAATTCACAAAAAAATTTCTTTATTTATTAAAAATGAGTTGTGATACTATTTTACTATTATATATTTTTACAAAAATTTTTTATCTAATTTATTACTATAAATAGAAAAATATATAATTTTTTAATAATAATCATTACATATTTTAGATGATAAAATTTAATTTACCTTAAGTTTAACACATGAATAATTTTTTTTATAATGGTAATTTTACGTTTTTAAGCCAAAAATCATATATTGATTTCACTATTTCAATGAATTTCTCTAGATTGAATGGCTTGGTTATGTATGCGTTAACATGATTTTTGTAAGTTTCAATGATATCTTCTTCAGCACTGGATGTGGTTAGGATTATAACTGGTATCATTTGTAGTTCTGGATTACTTTTGATTTCTTTTAGAACTTCTCGTCCATTTTTTTTAGGTAAATTAAGATCCAATACTATTAATTGTGGTTTTATTGCAGTAGTATAATTTCCTTCCCTTTTTAGAATTTGCATGGCTTCAAATCCATCTTTAGCAACTACAATATTAATAGTAGCTTCAACATTTTTGAATGCTTCTGTAATCAATCGCACATCACCCGGATTATCCTCAACTAATAAAATTTTAATTGAACCGGTTGCTCTAGTTATAATACCTAACTATCCTCCTAAAATTATCAAATATTAATTGGAATTTTTTCTTTTACCAATATATTGTATGTGATTCCATATTAAAATATTTTCGGGTTAAATAAATTGATTATAGGACAAATAAAAATTAGTATTATACTTTAACTAAGTAATTATAATTTATATTTTTTTTCTTCCTCATGATGGAGTTTTAGGGGTTAAATTATTTAATATAAATTGATAGAATTTACTAAAAAAATAATATAAAGATCAGTTATAATAAGATTTTAATATAAAATAAAATATTTTTTTGCATTTAAATTAGATTGAATGAATATCATGTAAGGATGTAAAAACAAAATAAATGAATAAAAGCTATGATTTCATCATAAATTTTAAAAAAAAGGAATTTTCAATATACTTAACCCAGAACTCCTCTATGGAATCTAATACATTTTTATAATCTTCCCATCCAAATGGTTTCGTTATGAATAAATGACCCTAACTTTTATGTTTACAATATCTTCTTGAATTGTTGAAGAGGATAAAATTATAACAGGTATGGATTTTAAATCTTTATCCTTTATTATTTCCTCTAGAATCTCTCATCCATTCTTCTTTGGAAGATATAGATCTAATATTATAAGATCTGGTTGGCTAAATTTTTATAATTCCCCTTTTTATATATCATACTTAAGGCTACCAATCCATCCGTTGCTATATTAATGTTATTAGATATCCTTGCTTTTTTGAACACCTCCAAGATCAGGCGTATATCACACGGATTATCCTCAACTGTATAATTTCAAGTGGATTAAGATTACTATTTCTAATAGTTAATACATCCGTCACTAGTTTTATATAAATGCGGCTAATTTAAGATTATGAATAACTTGACTTCTCATTATTAAGTGATAATATTCACTGATAATTCATTATTAGTAAACAATTGAACACATTAAAATATTAAGGTATTACTAAAAAAAATTTAAATTTCATAATTGCATGGAAAAATGAGTTTTTTTATAAAATAAATAATTATAACATTACATATTACTAAAAATAATACAGACTAACTGATCTTATTGTAAAAAAAGATTTAAAACTTAAATTTAAGGAATCAAGATAATTTTTATTTATGAATAATTTTATTTTATTGAAGAATAAATTGGATTTAAAATTTTAAATTCTAGGGTTGGGGTGAATTAGAATAATTTCTAATGAAAAGAATGATCAACAAGTTAAAACCTCGGCATTATTAATAGTAGCGTTAGGATCCTTTTTAATACCATTCATGGGTTCTTCACTCAGCATTGCATTACCACTAATCCAAAAAAGTCTTTCTGTGAATATAATTTTATTAGGTTGGATACCAACCGTATTTGTACTAGCCAATGCAGCATTTCTACTTCCATTCGGCAGATTAGCGGATATCCATGGTAGAAAAAAAATATTCACTTATGGCGTTATTATATACACCATAGCTTCTATTTTAGCAGCCTTATCACCATCAGTCATCTATTTGATTATGGGTAGTTTTCTACAAGGTATGGGTTGTGCGTTAATCTTCGCAACAGGAGTAGCTATTCTAAGTTCAGTGTATCCCCCAAATCATCGTGGAGAAGTCCTTGGATTTTTCGTCACAGCCGTTTATGTAGGACTGTTCCTAGGACCTCTAATTGGAGGATTTCTAGCCCAAAACTTAGGATGGAGAAGCATATTCCTTTTTAACGTACCAATAGGCTTATTATTACTAACTATCATTCAATGGAAGCTTAAAGGAGAATGGTTCGGCTCAAAAAATGGGGCCTTTGACTTTAAAGGATCTATCATATATATACCATCTTTAATAGCAGTACTCTATGGTTTCTCTACAATTCAAAGCAACATAGGGAGAGTAATATTTATAACAGGCATAATTGGAGTCCTTATTTTCATATTACAAGAATTAAGATCCTTTAATCCTATTTTAAAGCTGAGAGATTTCAAAAGTAGAACATCATCATTCTCAGCACTTGCCCTTCTTTTAATGAACATATCCACCACAGCATTATGGACTCTTTTAAGTCTATACTTGCAGGATTTACTATCATTGGGACCCCAAATTACAGCTATAATAATCTCAGTTGAACCTTTAATGGTAGCAATATTCTCCCCGCCAGTAGGACGTTTATCGGATCATATGGATAATAGAATATTATCTGCAACAGGAATGGCAATCACCTCAATTGGACTTCTAATCCTGTCTTTTATAAATTTTAACACAGGTTTATGGATTATTATTATAGGTTTGATTCTAATTGGTCTAGGTTTGGCTTTATTCTCACCACCTATAACTAATATATTTATGGGTAGTATGAAACGTGAGAACTATGGTATGGCCTCGGCTACACTCTCCACTATGATATATGCAGGACAAACTTTCAGCTTAGGACTTCTCCTTTTAATATTTACCACGTATATAGGTAAAGTCCAGATAACAACTTCCAACTTTAATCAATTCCTTTTCAGCTTAAAAACAGCTTTTATGATTTTCGCATTTCTAAGCGCATTAGGAGTAATTATTACCATCTTAATGGGGAAGCAAAATAATAAAATATATTAAAAAAAATAGATTATAACAAAAAGATTACCCAAGGCATCTTGATCACGTTTATCCAATATCCGATCATGATATTCATAATTACAATTTTTACATTTTATATGAACATTGCAATCCATAATATCCTTTATAATTACTCTACTTTTAATATCACTTAGTTTTATCATCTTTACACTCTTTTATAGATTTTAAATAATCTTATTTGATTCTAAAAATTGGTTTTAGGATCTATCGCTTTCAGAATACAGCCAGCAGGTTTTCTATTACTTGATTGATTTATTCATATATGTAAAAAAAATAGAATTAGTATTATAATAAAAGCAGAAAGCTGCTGGTATAATTAGACTTAACTAATAGGTGGGAGAGTTTAATAGATTTAGCTAAATGGAAAAATAATAATTGATTCCTATATAATGTTAATTAATTCTTTTGATACTCTTTATTTTTTCGTACAGGTTTTTGTATCATACAAAAAAAATTATTAATTTGGATACATTTCTTTCTTTTAATACCATCTACACTATCATCGTCATCTTGGGTCTGAAAATTCCTAAATTCCGCATATATTTTCTCGCCAATAAGACGATCCACAATACTGGTGATGGTATTGTATTTCAGCTCCTAAGGTGTTATTAGGTAACTGGTGGCTTTTACTGGTTTTACTACTGGTGCTATTGTTTGTTTAAATGGTGGTGCTACTTTTACTGGTGCTGGTAGTGGTGCTACTTTTACTGGTTTTACTGTTGTCGCATATAATCATCTTGAACAGGATCAACAGAGCTTAGCGGCTGCACAAGCAAAATTAACAGAAGTACAAGCAAAAGAACAATCCGCACTAGATTTCTTTTCCTTCAAGTTTTTGGGATAGTTCCTACTTCAACAAACCCTTTTGTGGTGGTTTATAGTATTCCTTATGGATTCGATAAAATCACCATAAAATAAATGTCTTATATCAATTCTACTAATATGAGCTAGTGGCAAGTAATATGATTGCTTGGTATTGTAGATTAAATCCACTCCAAGCTTTGTAAATTTCATCTTTATTTGGAAGATCTTCTAATGATAAATTGTTTTGGTGGAATTAGTTTAATAGAAACCTTGGGGGGGGGGATTATGTCAAATTCACGGTAAAATGTTTTAATATCATTCAACATCTTCATTTTAGTATTGTTAGCTTTCTTTTGTTCTAATAACCATTTTTTAAATCGAAGTAATCGCTTTTTGATTTTCTGTTTTGCTGGGATGGATGCCCTGTTCATATTCTTTTATAGCTTCATCTACTAATTGGGTGGGTGTTAAATTATCACCTGCAATTTTTGAGTAAAGTTTTAAGTGGTGGATATATTTATCTTGGGTGATTTTGCATGATTCTCGGTTTATGAAAAATTCGATTAAATTATCATCGTCTTCGAATGTCATTAAAAAAAGTTAAGTTAGATGGGATATGTATTTTTTTATCTACTTTTCCCTTTGGAATATTGATATTGTGATACATTAACTTTTAAATTCTGGTATCTGATATATACGTAGATGTTTCTTGATATCATTGTGGTCACGCTTAGGATTAAGAACATTGATAGGAGAAAGTTGGGATTCCATCCCCATTGGTTGAATGTGTTTTGGCCGTAGAATTTTGCTAATATTATGAAGATCCAAATACTTACTGATAGAACTGAACCTCTTGTTAATAAGGAGCCATCATCGGCTATTTTAATTTTAATATGATGTCCGATTGCTAATCCAATTAATAAACCTAATATTCCTCCTCCAATTAGTAATGCGTAGTTTGCGGTGGCAGGTAATTCTATGTTTACGAAGAGGATGGTCACAAATATCATAAAGATCATTGTTATTATTGTACGCCATAATCTAAACTTACGTTGACGGAATTGTGATAATAATATTATGAGAATTACTATTATCACGATCATACTGGCTGCGTCTAAGTTGAAACCCATTATTTGCATTTTATTGTAACCTCTGAAACTTTAATTTGTATTAAATTTTTATAAATGGCTTAATATTTTGATTATGTATTTTCAGTTAATTAAATTAACTACAAATAATTTATTTAGAATGGGGTTTAAAATGGGATTAGAGGATAATAAAAGGAATAAAATTCTGCTGGTTCTTTTTATTGGGGTACTTATGGGTGCTATTGACATAGCTATTGTAGGTCCTGCCTTACCTGCAATTAAAAATTATTTTAATATTGATAATCGTAATTTAGTGTGGATTTATACTATCTATGTTCTTTTTTTTATGATTGGCACTCCTCTTATGGCTAAACTTTCTGATAGGCAGGGTAGAAGATTCATCTATCTTTTAGATGTATCTTTATTCGGTTTAGGATCATTTATAACGGCTTCTTCACCATCATTAAATATTCTACTAATAGGTAGAGCTATACAAGGTTTAGGTGCTGGTGGAATTTTCCCAGTAGCCAGTGCATTTATAGGCGATACTTTTCCACCAGAAAAACGAGGTAGTGCATTGGGTATTATAGGGGCGGTTTTTGGAATATCATATCTTATTGGACCATTATTAGGTGGTTTACTTATCGGTTATGGTTGGCAGTGGTTATTTGTAGTGAATTTACCTGTGGCTGTTCTAGTGATTATTTTAGGTGCCAAATTTTTACCTAAGTCAAGTAAAAAAATGGAGAAAATTTTTGATTGGAAGGGTATGCTCTTATTGGCTGTTTCATTTTCATCGCTTGCTTATGGTATAAATCAAATTAATACTCAGTATTTCTTCAATAGTATTTACTCAATTAAGGTTTGGCCATTCCTGTTAATTTCCATCTTACTCTTATTAATATTTGTGAAGGTTGAAGAGAAAGCTAGAGACCCGATAATACGTACTAGTTTGTTTAGGAGTCGTGAAGTTAGTTTAACTAGTATTATATCTGTTTTTACAGGTTTAAATGAGGCGGGATTAGTATTTATACCTGCCTTTGCCATAGCAGCATTTGGATTTGATAATTCACAAGCTAGTTTAATGCTGTTACCCGTGGTTGTATCAATTGCTATAGGTGCGCCTGTTATGGGACGAATTCTCGATAAGACTGGTTCTAAAGTTTTAATGATTACAGGTGGCTTAATGTTAACAATTGGGTTGATAATTTTCGAATCATTGGGCTATTACTTCTTTTATTTTATATTGTCTGGAATTTTTATAGGATTAGGGCTTTCAGCACTTCTAGGTGCACCTGTTCGTTATATTATGCTCAATGAAGTCTCGAAATCGTATCGTGCTTCGGGTCAGGGATTAATTAATATAAACACTAGTGTAGGGCAATTAATAGGTGGAACACTTATTGGGGCTGTTTTAGCATCTTTCGGTGGGGATGTTAATGCTTATGAGTTTGCCTATTATTTACTAGCTATTGCAGCGTTAATATTAACAATTATAGCATTAGGACTTAAAGGAAGAAGATCTGAAATGAAAACAATGAAAATAAAGTAAAAAAAAAGATAATTGAAGGTTTTTATATTTTACTATAAAAGTCCATGGAATGTTTTACGGCTTCAAATGCTTTTTTACGATTTTCCCAGCCAAGTACTTCAGTTGTTTTTCCTTCTAACTTTTTATATTCTGTGAAAAAATGGGCAATTTCATCAAGTAAAGCTTTATGTATATCAGAAATATCATATACATCTTTAAATCTTGGATCATTTACGGGTACTCCCAGTATTTTATCGTCACTTTCTTTGCCATCAATCATCCTTATTACGCCAATAGGTCTGGTTTCAATAATGCATCCAGGAAAAGTTGGTTGATCCATGATTACTAGGATATCCATTGGATCTCCATCATCCCAGAGAGTTTTTGGTATTATACCATACTCTGCTGGGTAATGAAAAGGAGAGTATAATACTCTATCTAGTGCAAATGCATCTTTATCCTTATCATATTCGTATTTATTCCTTGATCCTTTCGGGATTTCAATAACTGCATAAATTACTTCCGGGACTGATGGTCCAGTTGGTATATCTTTCCATAAGTTCATAAATTAATCCTCCAAATTTTTTTTATTCTGAAAAAAATGAAAATTTTTCAATATAGTTAAGGCTCTAAAAGTATATTCAAGCTCGGATATGCCCGTATATTTAGATCGTCTGAAACCATAATCTTTATTTTGAAGTTTAACCACAAAATTTATAATGCTATTAATTTCTATAGGTTTTTCTCCAAGTATTTCATATACTCTCGTACCAGCATATACTCCCTCTATATAAGGGGGATAACTCAGAGGCGTATAAGCGAATACACCCTCTTCTGTCTGACATTTATTGATAAAGTCTAATATATCCTTTTTAAACTGAATTAGATTGTTATCAATTATATTCAATGATTCTAATGCATAATAAGTGGATAGAATATTAGAATTACTTCTTCCAAATCCACCATCTTCATTTTGATGGTATAGAATCCAATCTGTTATAAAATCAAATTTATCATATCCAATATTTTTGAGTATTGACGTGTGTAGATATGCTATTTCAAAATTAGGGAATTCATTTCTACTTATTAGTTTAACAAAATATTTTTCACCTAATCCTGGTGTTTTTCCAAGGATTTTTAAGATGTTAACGCGGTAGAATATGCCTTTAATTCCATACATGCGTCCTTTATGCAAATATTCAACCCATTTAATGGTGTTCTCTTTATTATAAGGTTCTTCGTTGAATAATTGTAGGATGAGTAAGCCGTAATATGTGTTTTTAGTATCTGGATATCCACTGTAGAGTGTGAAGCCACCTTCAGAATGCTCTCGCTTATGCGTAAATTTCAAAGCGTTGTTTAAAATTTCCATAAAAAATTACACCATATTTATCTTATATCTGAAAAAAAATTTTTAAAGCATTGGTATGCAAGGATATGGGGTATTAATACAGCATAAGTTACGGTTTTCATATTAATCACTAATTTTTTCACTTTCTCCAGTTATTAAACCAGATACGAAAATAGTAATAAATAATATTAAAATACCAACAAGAATTATTAAATCAGTTGCCAATGTTATCTCCTCCGAAATCTTTCGATAGGAGTCATTAGCTTAAAAAAAAGCAATTAAGGTGAACTCCATCACCATTCATGTTTCTTAATATCTTATATATTATATAAATATTTTAGTATTGATAAATATGCAAAAGATGGGATTATTTAATTGGTTAAGGTAACAAATACTATTACAAATATGAAAGCTATAACAAGATAACTTACATACGAGCGAATTGAGCTATTCATGATATTCCATGTCAAGGATCTTGCAATATTCTGATAAAGTTTGGCATATTTGACTATTAAGTCCCAGAATATATTGCGTGTTGCGTTATCTTTAGAAGATGTATCAGTGTTTGTTTGGAGAATTTTGCCCATCATTATTCTCATATTGTTTGCGAAAGCAAAAGAAGTGTATCCTGCCATGTCTTCGATACCATTATTCCATACAGGAGATCGCCTTATTTTAGGCTTTCTAAAGAAAACCAGTGCAAGCAAAGTAAAAATACTTATGAAGATGGCGATGAATATTGGTGCTATTGCCCCGAAAGTTGTTTTTGAGCTTGTTAGTGATTGTATTAGTAATCCGTTAGGAATCCCTACTTTTATAAGTCCTGTTATGAAAGCAGGATTTATTATAAGAACAGAGCCAAGGCCAAGTGCAAAGACTAATATTCCAGCAAATAGGATAGGATAAATATTTGTCGGTTTTTTAGCTTTTCCATTCCTGAAAAGCTGTGTGAATGAGATGAATTTTATCATTGCTCCTGAAACAATACCTTCTCCTAGGGCTATTAATGATCCGATTATTAATGCGGGTATAGCTATCCATGATGATATAGTTGCAGTTATAAATAATGTCTCTAGTAACATCCATATTGCTACACCACCTATTGTTGGAAGCAATCCTGATAATGATGCAGAGACGAGAATGTTGCCTAATGTTGAAGTTGGATCTTTGCTGTTGTTTATCGTATCCATATCTTCACTATCTAATGACCCACTCATTAGGAATAATCCAGTTTTTGATATGGAATGTGCAAGACTCAGCATCAATATAGTGTATATGATGAAAACATCCATTATGCCTGAAAGGTTAGTTATGAGTAAACCTACTGCTACGAGTATTGCTCCATTATTTTCTATTGTACTGTAACCTAATAAGAGCTTTGTACTCTCTGAAACGTATTCAAAGAGTGCTGCAAAGAAAACTGAGAATGCACCTATCCCCATTAACACTACGCCTAATGACATGCTACCCGGGCTTAATAAAGTGAATTTGATAAGTCCAAAGACTCCCATTAAGGTCATTAAAGCACTGAAGATTGCAGAAGCATTAGAAGGGGCGTTACGGTGGGCTATGGGAAGCCAATCTGCTATCATGAAAGGTACTATTCCCATCTTTATAAAAAAACCTACAGACATAAGGATTAAGGGCATGATACTTGGAATTAGTACGAAATTAAATGTTCCGGTGAGAACATATGCGTATGCCATTCCCGCTATTAATAAGACTGTACTAAGTTCGCTGAACGCTGAAAAAATAAAGGCTGGATTTGCTTTATTCTTATTCAGACCTATCATAAGATAACCAGAAATGGACATTAATTCCCATCCGGCTAGAAACTGTAAAGAGTTATATGAAAGCAATATAATAATTATTCCAAACACAGCCGATGCAAATAAAGGCGCGAGCCATCTATATTTTTTATCATAACGAATGGAATACCATGAGGATACGATAATCACAATTGAAGCTATTAAATAGAAGAAAGTTAACTCATTAATTCCAGTATAAATTATTGCATATACACCCAATATTAGAGATGAAATAATTAATGAGATGTAGCTGATCTTTTTTGATACTACTGAGGTAAGTAATGCGATGGCAAATGGAATAAGTAATATTAATTGATTCATTTAGAAGACACTTCCTTCGCTTTTATTATCCCCTCGAGGATAGCATAAGGATTTGGCGGACAACCAGGAATATTAACTACTGATTTCCCACTGATTTCTGGACATTCACCTATCAATCCACCAGATAAAGCGCAATCACCAAGACTTATTATCAGTTTAGGCTTTGGCATAGCATTATAGGCTTTCTCAAGCACCTCTACCATTCTTTCTGAATGCACACCCAATATTATAAGTGCATCTGCATGACGTGGAGTGTTAGTGAAAAAAAGTCCTAATCTATTCATATCATAATGTGGTGTAGAAATCGCCTGTAATTCCATATTACACGCCCCACAGGCACCTGAATCAATAGAATATAAATGTAAAGATTTATTAAATGGCATAAACTTCTCGGACTTAACCTTCTCATTGACTTGAGATTTAGCTTCAAATTTTTCACTAGGAAACTTCTCTGTCCTTCCGAGCTTCGTAAGTCCTTTCAAAAACCAATTATTCGTTTTCATATAAAACCCACCGCTATCTCTGAAATCCATATACCAAAACTTTCCCAATTAAAATGAAAATCAGTAAACACATTACCCCGTGTAGAATTCAGGAACACAGGAAGATTCACCTTTGATGGTGTAAGCATACTAATCTCATTAATCTTCCCTTCATTTAACTTAATTAAATAAGTTAAGTCACCAGATGGAGATTCAACTCGTCCAAGACCTTCACCTTCATTTTCCATATGATGTGGTCTTGTAGTATGTTTTTTAAGGCGTTTTTCAGCTTCCCCTATGATTTCAGTCGATTGCTGTATTTCTTCAAATCTAATTATAAACCGATCCATTGCATCTCCCTTGCCCTTTTCAATTACAGGTGAGAAACCTAACTCAGTATATGGTAACGTAGTTGAATCAACTCTGGCATCATATGGATATCCGCAGCCTCTTGCTACAGGTCCAATGCAATCCAAATCTTTCACAACTCCATTATCTAGAAGCCTGTCAACAAATATTTTTGAATCACGTAATGAGTCATACGTGTTTTTAGCGTCATTACATATATTCTCCAATGATTTGGACACCCCAATTAAATCTATATCAATCTCACCAATTCTATTTACATTATGGAAGAATCTATGGCCTGAATATTCCTCTATTAACCGGTTAATCTTCTCACGCATATAAAAAAGATTGTTATAAGGTACTCCAAAAGCTGCAGCTTCGCACATCCTTGCAATTACATGTAAATGATTCCTTATCCGCTCCAATTCTAACTCAATTATCCTTCCCATTAATATATATTCGTCTAATTCAATCTCCATTGCATCTTCGACTGCTCCTAAGAATGCTATTGAATGAGAAGCTGTGAATGATCCATTTATTCTCTCAATAATAGGCATTGCATCTTTTACATTCTTGCCAAGCACTTTCAATTCGCGTAACTTGAACATGGGGTCAGATGTCATGCCTTTGATTGATTCACCAGTAGTTAAGATATTAAATAATGTAGATTCGATAAGACCTCCAGTAGATGGACCATATATAAAATTAAATGCAGTGTTGCTTTCTTTTGTTACGTATGGTTTAATAACTGACTTTTCTCTAACTAATGTTTCTGAATATAATGTATAATCACCAATTTCGCCTATCTTCCTTCCAGAAGGTCCATCATAAGAATATAATCTCATGCAATCACCACAATTAAGACAATCCCTATTAAGAGTGATATTAATGCTGATACCAATGGTATTATCTTTAGAATACCCTTAGCTTCTTTATTAGCTCTCCATTTACCGAAAACCATATTATTCACATTATAATTAATTGATATAAACGCTACCATCAAGAAGAAGAGTACAATTGCAAATTCTAAATATAAATGTAATCTAAGCATTTGAATGAATATCAGGAACTCTCCAACGAAAACTCCGAAGGGAGGCGCTCCTGTTACGGCCAGTGATGAAAGAAGCAATGCAGATGAAGTAGTTTTCATGTCATGAATGAGTCCATTTACTTTAGATATATTTCGTTCACCTGTTGAATGTAATATGTTACCTGATGAATAGAATGCACCTGCTTTTGCAAAACTATGTGCAAATAACACTGCTAACGCTCCAATTATTCCATAACCACCGATTGATAGTCCTAATAATGCAATTCCCATATTCTCCATACTTGAATATGCGAACATTCGCTTGTAATTCTTTTGATAAGTCATGAAGATTGAAGCTACAATGATAGTAGCTAATGAGAATAAAATGAATAATGAGTCTAATGGTTTAATCTGATAAATCAAATATAATACGTATAATGCAACGGGAAGCAACACGCCTGAAAATAATGCACTTACAGGGGCTGGTGCTTCACTATGCACGTCCGGAAGCCAAGTATGCATAGGAAAAATACCGATTTTCGTGCCAAATCCAACCAAGGCTATTGCAACAGTAATAGTCACTATTTCAGATGATCTGTTAGGAATGGATAATATCTGAGTAACTGTAAGCGTATGGAAATTATAATAAATTAATATTATTGACATGAACGCAAAAACCAGACCAACCGAAACAATTATTATATATCTCCATGCAGCTTCAACAGAGATTGAAGTCTGTTCAGTCATTACTAATAAGGCTGAAGTTATCGTAGTAGCTTCAATACCAGCCCACATTAAACCATAATTATTTATAATGAGACTGAATAGCATTGTCGCGACGAATAGGTTCATGAATACATAATAATAATTTAAATCCATTCTTATGGATCTTTCTTTAAGATAATCATAACTGAAAAGTGCTGATAATAAATATATAGAACCAACCATTAAAATAAGAATCCAATTGAAATTAGTTATGTAAAATAAACCGGCAATTGGCAATGCACTGTGAATTAACACAGTTAAAATTAATATTAAAATAGCAGATAAAATAGTGGTTATACGCATTACATTGAAAAGATAACCTACCTCTGCAAGTATTGGTAATCCTATAAGAAGATAAAGAATAATATTCATGTCCATATTTAATTACCCCCTTAATTCCTCCAAGTTTTTATGCTCTGACGTTTCTCGAGCAACAATACTTGCAATCAAGACCAAAGCAATAACATCAAGAAATACAGTTAACTCTACAATGAACGGCACTGGAATTAAGAAAATACTCATGAGAACTATTCCATTTTCCTGCTCAACATATCCTATAACATGAGCCAAGGTATTCCTCCTAGCTAGTATCTGGAATATGCCGAGGAATATTACGACAAATGGGAAAACTATAATATTGTTAGTGCCAAATGCAACGTCTGTAATGAGATTACTGAATACATAAAAGTATACTATAAAGATGCCTACAACAGCCACTATTAATGCTGTGAGTAAAGTTGAAGGTGTTCCCTTAGTATATTCTCTGAAAAGCTCCTTACGCTTGGGTATCTGCCTCTCTAGTAAATAAGAGACTAAGAATCCGCGCAAGAAAATCACTAATAACCCTAATAATATGAAGTCGATATTTCTCAAATAATAAGCCATTGCAAAGCTAATTAAACCAATAACTACGGACTGTGTGATAATTGTCCTTATCATTGATTGAATGAATGGCTGCAGTAGTATATAAAAAGCAGTTAGTAAAGTAGCTGCAGAGAGCATATAGATTAATTCAGTTATTAAATTCATCCAATCACCAACCCGAATATAAGGAAGAATAAGGAAATTAAAAAGGCTATAGATAAGTAATCCTGAATCTTGAATAACCGCATCTTAGCTAGTGAGGTTTCAATAAAAACCAGTATTACTATGAGCACTAACCATTTCAATATCATTATAGGTATATCTTCTAACGCACCTAATACACCAGTTTGCAATCCCCAAGGAATTAGAAAAACATTAAGCAACACTGAACCTAACAAATATTGTTTAATCCAAGAACCCCATTTATTTATAGCAAGGAGTTTGCCGCTATATTCATAAGAAAGTGCATCTTCGACCATTCCAAATTCCATAAGTCCCGAGCTTTCAACCGGTAATCTGCCACTTTCGAATATGAATAGCATTAAAAATGCGATTGTAGCAAATACGTGTGTAATGGTTAAGTAAGCACTAGGATTAGAAACAAGAAAATTATTAGTCACATATGGGTTAATTGTGCCAGTTATAAGTGCCACTGCAAAAAAAACTACTATCAACGTACCCTCAGAGAATACGCCAAATGAGGCAACTCTAGCAACACCGAATGCACTAAAATTATTACCTGAATCCATCGCTGCAAGCATCTTGATAAAACCAGCTAATCCAAAAAGTAAAGCTCCTCCAAGAAAATCTACTGTAGCAGTGAAGTATATTGGTTGCGGTAAAATTACTGGTATTACAATTGATATTAAGGAGTATACGCCAAATGCGAGGTATGGTACGTAAATAAAAATATTACTGGCATTACCTGGTACTATTGATTCTTTTTGTAACAGTTTTATTATGTCATAATATGGCTGAATAATGCTTGGCCCATTCCTTGATTCCACAATGCTCTTTAATTTATTAGATACACCTATGAAAAAAGGACATAGAAACACTACTGCAAGAAACTGTATTAATGTTTCAGCAACTAAAGCAAAATCAACTGCCATCTAGTTCTACCACCCAAAGATTTTTGTGACACGTTTGATAAAAATTCAATGTTTCTAGTAGGTAATTCACTGTTAAGGCAATTATACTCATCAAAAAAATGGTAATAACTAATATGTTAAATTGTTTTATTCTGTTTAATGCCAATGAAATCTCCTCTTAATTCTTCAGAGCAGGAGTCATTAGCTTAAAATAAGCAGTTTTAGGTGAACTCCATCACCTTTTATAATACTAATTTTAGAGTTATTAATTATATATAAGTGTTTTCATGAAATTAGAAATTTTATCTATACAATAATGCATATTTAATTAAACTGTAACATTATGAAATTTTAAATTATAATCTCCAAATATTAAGGTTAAATAGGCAGCAGAACCTGTAGCAAATAAATAAACCGTGATATTTGTTAGTATATAAAAAAAGATGGAAAAATGGGTTCTTAATCCTTTGGTTCCAAGTATCTATTCGTTGTTTTTTGGTAGAGTAAGTAAGATAGGTAGTAAGTGAAGAAGGTAACAACCATTACTGGTATTAATTGATTTAAGACTGCGAAGAAATTTGCTGACATGTGTAAGCCTACAGCTAATAAATAGAATAATACTGCTTTATTTTTAGCTATACCATATGCCACTATGGAAGTGCTTGCGGCGTGGAAGAATATTGCAGGTAATCGGATGTAGAATGGTACTCCGTATATAAATACGTATATACAAAATTCTGTGATACCGAATCCTAAACCCACTAATAATGCTAACTGAAATAATGACCGTTCGCTAAGTGAATAACGATAGAATAATGGATAAGCTTTGGAGAACTCTTCAATAAACGGTGCAAAAATAACTACGGATAAAAATGTAGTTATGAATACGGGAAGGAAGGAGTAGAAGCTTTGATCTAATGCTTCTAAAAAGAGAGTTATGGGTATGCTGACTATAATACCTGAAAGCAGGAAGAAAATCCGCTCCCTCCAACCGAGTTCATGAGGTTTAATGAATATCATATCAGTTTTATTATCAGTCATGATATATGCACCGTTTTTTATATTAAATTAAGATATGAGGTTTAAAATTTTATGTTTTATTAAAAAAAGTTCTAATTTCTTGTTTCAGAGATATTAATTTATAATTAAATTAATACTTATATTTTTACATATAAAAAAAAGAATATTATTAGATTATTTTTTTGAAACTTAAATTAAATTTAAAATGATGAACATTAAATATTGGTTTAATATATATTCTATTTCTAATGTCTTATATTTGAATTTTTTTAATGAATTCAGCTATCTTAGTTTTATAACTTCCATCCCTTACTTCATTGGCTTTTAAACCTATTCTAGCTATGGGTGATGTTCCACTTAATTCTGTCAGTTCGCTGAAGGTTCCGTCGAATCGGGATCCGCCGGCGGTGCAGAAAAAAGCTACATTATTAAATTTAGCTTGATTTTGATTAATGTAAGTTCTGATTGGTGTGGATATATTGCTTGCCCATACTGGTGTGCCGATAACGAGTAGATCATAATTTGCTGGATCATTTTTTATATTTTCTAAAGTAGTTAATTTCTTTCTACTGGCTTGGAATCCCGAAT
Source organism: Methanobacterium sp. (assembly GCA_015661405.1). Taxonomy (GTDB): domain Archaea; phylum Methanobacteriota; class Methanobacteria; order Methanobacteriales; family Methanobacteriaceae; genus Methanobacterium_A. Next base: position 37,525 of record JACWMK010000001.1, on the reverse strand, counting down.
TTATATAGTTTAATAAACCAGATCGATTTTGAGTGTCAATAATCTCTTCAATATCACATTCAAGGTTATTCCGGATTTCTTCAGCAACTTCACGTGTATTACCAGTTCTCGAATAATATACTACTAATATTTTCATAAAAAAAATCCCCCCCAAAATTTTATAATTGATAATATACTGAAATTTATTACTTAAAATATTTATCCGTTCAACATAAATTCTATAAAAATATGCTGACTAATCATCAATTAGATTATAAGTGATGTTATTGTTCAGTTTATAATAGTAAAATGATATAAAAAAATTTATAAATAAGACTTTTTTTCATGAGAAATAAGTTTAATTTTAGAAGTCTAAAAAAAATAATAGAAAAAATTTATTCAAATACAAAATTCATAACAAAAAAAGGGAAACTTTAAATTCTGGATATTTATGATTGAAGGTTCAAATAGATGAACAAGTCCATTTTTTTTTATAATCAATTTTTTTTATCTCAATGTTCTAGCAGGGCGTTCCATAACGATATTTAATTTACCACCGCAAACATCACAACTAGTCCAAATGTGGATATCTTGGAAGTTATCGCTACATTCACTACATTCCATATCATAAACTCTGTTTTTCATAAAATACAACTCCAAATCTATTATTCTATTTTTTTGGCAGTTAATTAAAATTAAAATATCAAAAAAAAATATTTTGGTATAGATTGATTTAAATTATCCGAATTAAAAAATTAATTTATTATATTATAGTATATTCCAGATTATAAATAAACTTTAGTTCTTCATTAACTATTCTCTTTTTATTATCTTTATATTGCCAACATTGATATTTTTCTAGAAATCTTAATTAATATGGATTAAGAAATTATATTTATATAACTTATATAAAGATTTGGGGGTTATTTTTTTATGTTAGATTTCGGGATAATTGCTGAGGAAGAAACTGAAGATTATACTACAAAATTTTTGAATGAATTAGTTCCAGGGGAAGAAATATCTGGTGTAATTGTTGTAGGAGAATTTAAAACATTACCCATGGGTAAAAGAGAAGTAGTTGAATTTTATGTAATTATAACTGATCATAAAAATCGTTTGAAATGGGTTGGTGAATTCGTAACTTCTTACCATCCGGAAACAGATAATATTTATGGTGAGAAGGGAGGTTTATTCTATACTTTCATTGATAGTTTAACTCATGTTGTTAATAAGACGCCTAAGAATTGGCAGGATAATTATTCAGTGAATTTCAATCAATTCCGTAAAACAGTGAATGAATATATTACACATATAACTATTAGGACGGTTACACCAGTTAATTCAGATGCTAAAAGTGTTAACTTAGAGGTAATTGATGCAGAATATAAAAAAGGTTCCAAAAAGAAGGTGCCTATTACAATTTATGATTTAGCGGAGGAAGATCCTATTATCTTAATGGGATACGCTCGCCTTCGGAGTAAGGGAGATAGGATCACTGTGAGAAATATTCTCTTTGAACTTAAATCTTTATTAGATGATGTTAAAATAACTGAAGATGCTTACAGACAAGCTTTAATGAAACTTAAAACAGTAGATAAAGGAGATTAAGAATTAAGGTAATTTAACTGAAAATAAAGTATTGCAAGTTTTACATCTAAATGCGTAAAGAAATACTCTATATTTAGTTACTTCTTTTTTGAATATTAGTTTGCCTTCTGCTTCTTCTCCTTCAACCATATTAATAAATTCAACATTTTTTCCATTGCATTCAGGACAATCAACCTTTCCTTCATTAAAGATCCTCATTTTCAAATTATCCTATTTTTTTTATAACATCAAATTTTCTCTTACAAATTATTTTCATTGTAGATGATTGCAGTGTCATTAAATTTACACATTAAAGCTTCTCCAAATCTTGTTTTTTCCAATTTACCTATGATCTTGCCTTCAAGAATGTCGGATATGCCGTTTATTAATTCTTCTAAAATAATTGTATCGACTGGGTTTTCATCATGGCCTGATAATATTATGCTGAAATTATCTGAATAATCATTTACGTGTTTTATACTATTTAAATATGTACTTAAAGGAAGTGAAGTTTCAAGATTCATTAACACGGGTCTTGCAAGTAGGGAATCTCCAGAAAATAATATTTTGTCTTTCTCGTCCAGTAAACATATACTTCCCTGTGTGTGTCCTGGACATTTAATAACCTTTAATTTTCTATCACCTAAATCAAATAAGTATCCTTCTTCGACAAGGAAAGTATTGTTGATTTTAGCGTTAATCCAATCTTCTTTAGAAAAATTTGGAGGAGCTATAGCTTTAAAATTTTCTATAATTCCTTGACGTGTTTCTTTAATATAGAATGTATTCAACAATTTCATGTCTTCAGGTGTTATGTAAAGATCTGTAAATTGAAAAGCTCCGTTAACATGATCAGGATGCCCATGAGTTAAAACAACCTTAACAGGTAAGGAGGTGAGTGACTGAACTAATTCTGCCAGGTTTCCAAGACCCCATCCTGTATCTATGAGAATTGATTTAGTCTTACCATTTACTAAATAAGAATTAACACCTGTTTTATCACTAATGCACCAAATTTCATCATTAATTTCCTTCAAATTATACCATTCCTTATTTTCATCCATATAATGTTCTCCTTAATCTTACTATTTATTTAATGTTTAATTTAAAAAAATAAATAATTTTATATATAATTTTAATCTTTTTTTATAAAATTAAAAAAAATTGTATTAATAATTCCATTAATTGGGCAAATTTCTTCAACATGCTAATATATAAAAAATTATTGTTATGATAATTTATATTTCAATGCTTCGTGGGATTAATGTAAGCGGACATAAAAAAGTAAAGATGGTTGAATTAAAAAGGTTATATGATTCTTTAGGTTTTAATGATGTGAAAACATATATTCAAAGTGGTAATATTATATTTAAGACGAATAATAAAAGTATTTCATCCTCAGAATTAATAAAAAAAATAGAATTAACTATTAAAGAAGCTTACGGTTTCGAAGTCCAAGTTTTTATAAGAACTATAAGCGAGCTGGAAAAAATAATTAATGATAATCCTTTCATAGAATTGGATACAAGTAAACTTCATGTTACTTTTTTATCTGATCATATAACTAATATCCATATAAAAGAGATAAATGAAGTTAAGGATGAATTGGAAAAGTACTTCTTTTCTGATAAAGAGATTTATCTGTTTTTACCTAAGGGTTATGGCAGAACTAGCTTATCTAATGATTTTTTTGAGAAGAAATTAAGTGTTAAAGCTACAACCCGGAACTGGAGAACAGTAAATAACTTATTAAATATTGCAAAATCATTATCCAAATAAATTCAACATATTAAAGAAGTCATATCCAACTTGGACTTCCATACTTCCTCCCAATCTCTGAATGGGGATGTCACCGTTTTTTTTAGAATCGATAATTCCCGATTATTATAGAGCATTTTTTTAATATTTAACCATGTTCTTGGATCAATAAAAATAACATTATATTGAATGAATGATTTCAGTATTTTAAGAATATTAGAAATCCAAATAAATAATTTATACATACAATTTTGGTATAAATCGTAATAAATTGGGTATGATTATGGAATAACTATTTTTAACTAATTAGCAGATGATATTTCATGAAGTTTAGAAGTTTAATAATAAAAAATATTTTCAGAAATAAGTCGAGAAGTATTTTAGCAATAATTGGAATAGCTATAGGAGCAGCTGCAATTCTAGGTTTAGGATTAGTCACAGATGGCTTAGCAGCATCCACACAACAAGCACTTACCGCGGGAGCGGCTGATTTCACAGTGCTACCATCATCTTTCGGTGGCCATGGTTCGGGTGGAGGCTTTGGGGGAGGCGGAGGCTTTGGGGGAAGTTCCGCCTTTAATGGATCTTCAGGTGCAAGTTTCGTAAGCGCAGGACAGACTATAGACCAATCAACACTTAATTCCATCCAACAAATGCCGGGTGTGGAAACCGCAGCTGGAGTTCTAAGATCAGCTACTGAAATTAACGGTACTTCACAGCCTTTAACATTGTTAGGAATTGATGGTCAAGACTTATCACTAGATGATGTGCAGGTAACTAATGGAACTGCATTTACAAATAGTACTCAAATTATTCTTGGTACAACCGCTGCAACAGGTTTAAATAAAACTATAGGAGATGAAATAGGTATTGATAATCAAACCTTTACCGTAGTTGGTATTTATGAAACCGGTGATTACATGTCTGATAGGGGTGCGATAATTTCATTAAGCACTCTTCAAAATCTTACAAATACAACTGGTGTTTCACAAATACTGGTTAAAGCAAGTAATGGAACTTCACCAACTTCTTTAAGCTCACAGATTACACAAACCTATACTAATTTAACCACATCAACGTCATTATCTGGATTTAATCGAGAGAATAATGGAATTCAAACCATTGAATCAGGTTCTTGGGCTATTACACTCTTAGTATTATTAGTTGCAGGTGTTATGGTTGTAGCAACTATGATGAAGAGTGTATCTGATAGAACAAGAGAAATAGGAGTTTTAAAAGCTGTTGGTTGGAATAAAAGAAGGATATTATTATTAATTATAGGTGAATCCATGATTCTAGCAAGCATTGCTACAGTTATAGGCTTAATAATAGGTGTAGGTGCTGTAGAAGCATTAGTTAATTCACATATTTTACATGGCATTCAACTTGCCTTCTCAGTTAATTTAGTACTTGAAGCAGTGGGTGTAGCATTATTCTTAGGTATAGTGGGTGGAATTTACCCAGCATACAGAGCTAGCAGGTTAGCACCAACAGAGGCGTTACGTTATGAATAATGAAAACATTGTAAAAATAGAAAATCTTATTAAAAGATATGATCAGGCTGGAGTAATAGCATTGGATGGAATTAACCTTGAAATAAAGAAAGGAGAATTTGTATCAATAATGGGACCTTCCGGATCTGGTAAATCCACTCTTCTTAACATGATAGGAGCATTAGATCAGGCTGATGAAGGTTCCATCCTGGTATCAGGTCAAAATTTGATGGAGAAGAAAGATTTCAGTTCTTTCCGATCTAAAGAGATTGGATTCATATTCCAACTCCATAATCTTATTCCTAACCTTACGGCATCCGAAAATGTGCAGATACCCATGCTACAAACAGATGCTTCAGATGAAGAAATGGTTAAGAGAGCATCAGAATTATTAACATCCGTTAATCTAGGGAATAGAAAAGATCAAGTTCCAACCAAACTCTCCGGTGGTGAAAGGCAGAGAATTGCTATAGCTAGAGCATTAGTAAATCATCCCAGTATCATACTAGCTGATGAACCCACTGGAGCCTTAGATTCTAAGATGGGTGACATTATTTTAGAATTGCTACGTGTAATTCATGAAAAAGAAAATGTTACTTTAATCTTGGTAACTCATGAAGAATATGTTGCTGAAAAAGCTGACAGGATAATTAGTATGATGGATGGAAAAATAACATCTTAAAAAATTGTTTACTGTAATTAAATTCATCTTTAGTTATTAGGAGGGTTACAAATATGAAAAAAAAATTTTTTTATTATTATCTTAATTCTGCCGCCTTCAGGATAGTAACCCTCTTAATAAATCTATTTTTTTTTATATTAAAGATAGAGATAAATACATACAAAATGATTAAATCTATAATTTATGAATTGCAGAGGGGGTATTTGTAATGTTTGGTCATAGTGATGAAATTTTTAGATATCCGAAAATTAGGGTGGTTTAAAGGATGTTGGAAAATTCTATTATACATGAGAATGTGATAATAGGCTTGAAATATAAGAGGAATTCTAAATCTCCCGTAATTGGTGAAAATGCATTTATACGTTCAAATACTATTATATATGATGATGTAATAATAGGAGACGATTTTAAAACTGGTCATGGAGTTATTATAAGAGAGAAGACTAAAATTGGGAACAATGTATTAATAGGAACTCATTCAATTATTGATGGTAACTGTGATATTGGTAGTAATGTTAGCATTCAATCAAAAGTATATATTCCCATTAATAGTGTAATTGAAGATTATGTTTTTATAGGACCTTGTGCATGTTTTACTAATGATAACTATCCTTTGAGAATTGATCATGATTTTAAAGGTCCAATTATAAGGAAAGGTGTATCTGTGGGTGCTAATTCTACTTTACTATCTGGAATTGAGGTAGGTGAATGTTCTATGGTAGCTGCAGGAGCTATTGTAGCTGAGGATGTTCCACCTTTAAGTTTAGCTATTGGCCGTCCCGCCAGAATAGAACCACTACCTGAAAAACTTAAAACTTTAAATAAAATTTAAAAATGTATTTTTTTTTTAAAATTCAAAAAAAAAGAATTGATAAATCCCCATGAATTATTTCTAATAGATTTTAAGAAATGAAATAGGGATTTTTTTTGTTTAATAATCTTACTAATATATTATTTTATATTCCTGCTCCACCACTAACAGGATTATGCGTTATATCAAGTAATAATGGTTTTGGTAGTTTAATGCCGATAGTTTCTAGTATAACATCTTCCACGGTTTCTGCGAATATGAATTCTAATTCATTTTTCACATCATCTGGAATATCGTCTAAGTTTTTTTCATTATCTTTTGGTAAGATTATTCTGGTTATTCCAGCTCTATGTGCGGCGAGCACTTTTTCTTTAATACCTCCAACTGGTAATACAGCACCTCTTAGTGATATTTCACCAGTCATAGCTAATTGTGGATCCACTTCATGACCAGTTACTAAAGAAGCTATAGCAGTTAATAATGCCACCCCTGCTGATGGTCCGTCCTTAGGAATAGCTCCTGATGGTACATGAATATGTAAATCCTTCTTATCAAATTCAAAGTCTTTTAAACCGAAAACTAATCTAGAACGTATTAAACTTTGACTTATTCTAGCGGATTCTTTCATCACGTCACCTAACTGACCGGTGAGTATTAATTTTCCATTACCCGGCATGAAGGCGCCTTCGATGAATAATATATCACCACCTACAGGTGTCCAAGCTAAACCAGTTACTACACCTGGTGGATTATTTTTACCTGCTAGTTGGAGTGGTGTGATTTCATGTCCTAACATCTCGAATAGCATGTCATCATTGATGACGTAAGGTAAAGCTACTTTATCCACAACTATCTTCTCGGATGCTACTCTTGCAACTGCTGATAATTGTTGTTTAAGTTGTCTTACACCTGCTTCACGAGTGTATTTCTCTATGATATTTTTCAATGCTTCATCTGTGATTTGTAGTTGATCATTGTTTAAGCCATGCTCCTCGAGTACGGTTTCAATTACGTGATTCTTTGCTATGTGATATTTTTCATGGCTAGTGTAACTTCCAATAGTTATAATTTCCATACGATCCCTCAATGGTGCTGGGATACCGCGTAGATCATTAGCGGTGGCGATGAAGAACACGTCTGATAAGTCATAGGGTATTTCTAAGTAATGGTCAGAGAATGAATTGTTTTGTTCAGGGTCTAAAACTTCTAATAATGCACTGGCGGGATCACCATTATACGATGCCATTAATTTATCCACTTCATCTAAAATGAATACGGGATTTCTTTCACCAGCACGTTTCATTCCTTGAATTATTCGACCGGGTAATGCGCCGAGGTACGTTCTACGGTGACCGCGGATTTCAGCTTCATCTTTCACACCACCTAGACTGATCCTAACATATTTCCTTTCTAATGCTTCAGCAATGCTTTTTCCGAGACTGGTTTTACCAGTTCCTGGTGGTCCTACTAATAATAGTATTGATCCTTGCTTGTTTTGTTTTAATTTCATCACAGTTAAATGCTGTATGATACGATCCTTAACTTTATCTAAGCCGTAGTGTTGATCATTCAATATTTCTCTGGCTGATTTAATATCAATATCTTTTATTTGACTTTGACTCCATGGTAAACTGGTTATTAAGTCGAGGTAGTTGCGTATTATATTTTCTTCAGAGCTATGAGGACCTTGTCGGTCGAGTTTATCCACTTCATTTAATGTCACTTCTTTAACATCTTGAGGCATGCCAGCAGCTTCAATTAATTCTCTATAATCTTTCTTACCAGTTCCGTTTGATGTATTCAATTCTTCTTGAATGGCTTTGAGTTGTTCTTTAAGCATATTTTCCCGGTGAGTTTTATTCATCTCTTCATTGAATTTAGCAGCCATTTCCATCTGGAATTGAATGGATTCTTTCTGTTCAATTAAATGATCCAAGAATTTTAAGCTTTTCTCTTTTAAAGAACGTATCTCCAGTAAAGCTTGTTTTTCTTCATGTGATAATCTAAGGAAGGGGAATATGTAAGCGATAACTTTTGTCAAGTCATATAACTTATTTATATTTTCCACATAGGTTTCTGAACCTTTAAAGTTTCTACTAATCTCGGATACAAGGTTTTTAATATGATTTAATGTTTCTTTCTGATCATCTTGGTTTAAGTCAATTATATCCGGAGTGTAATGATAGGTAGCCCTGTAATTTGATTCATCTATTATTAATTCATTTACTTCAACTCTTTCTATTATTTCTACTTGTAATTGGTAATGATTCCTCATTTCCTGGACTTCTATAATTTTAATTATTGTTCCAATCTTATAGAATGGTGATTCTGATTTTATTGGGTTTGTGTTTAATGCTAACGCAATGCCGTAAAAGTTGTCTTTTGCGGCTCGATTATAGAGTTCTTTGCCGGTTTTTTTATCTGTTTTTAGAGTTGTATTAGTTTTTTGTAATAAGACTGTGTTTGGTATGATTAATATGGGTAATTCTTTGTTAATGTTCATTTCTTGCATGGTTTATCAACTCGAGGTAAAATTTATTTTTTTTTAGTTAAATATTGTGATAACAAAATAATTTAAAAAGTTAAAAATTTATTAGATTTATTATTCTAAAAATAATTATTTTTTTTGGATTTTATTTTCAATTGTTTATTCATTATAATTTTTATGATTGGAATTTAATTTTGAAGATTTATTTGTTTTCTATTCTTCTTTTTGTCTTTTATCGCATTTTGTGAATACGCAGCCGAATAAAAAATCTATTTTTTCTTTGTGATTTATCAAGGCTTTATGGTTGAATGTGTAGTAAATGTAGTTGCCTTGCTTTTTAGCGTTGAGTATGTTAGCAGTTTTTAGTATTTTCAGATGTTGGGATGCTGCGGGTTGGGTTAAACCCATTTTTTTCGCCATTTCTGTAACACTAACTCTTTCCATTTCACCGGTTGCTAATATATAAACGAGTGTGAGTCGGTTTATGTTACTAAGTGCTTTGAATAATTCTTCTAAATCTTTTGAGATTTCAAGTGTATATTCAGAATTAATCCTCAACATACTACTTAAGTATATAACTATATGCTTATATACTTTTCTATTATGAAATACTTTAAAATATAAAAAAACTTAAGTTTCTGAAAAAAAGTTATAAATATATTAATAAATTTTTTATTAAAATGAGGTAGAAAAATATGCCAGTAATTACTGTTGAAGGACTGGCATTATTTAAGGAACAAAAGGCTGAGTTAGTTAAATCCTTCCCACAAACCGCTAGTAAAGTGATGGGAATACCTATAGATGCTATGGTGGTTATAATTAGAGAAATGAGTGCAAAAAATGTAGGGGTAGGTGATTGTTTACTCTGTGATTTAAAGAGGACTGAAGAATAAAAAAAAATATTAATTATAATCCTTTAAATTTTTTAACTAAATTATAATAGTTTTTTTTGGAAAATAAAATATTCAAATTTTAACTAATATTTTATCAGACTCTACTTTTAACTCGTAAATAATCAGATCATAAGTATTAGTAGCTTCAATGAGTTTCCTACGTTCTCTATTTAATTTCTTGTATTCTTCGGGAAGACATTCAATTTCTGGAAGAGATTCCAATACAGGACCGGAAATAAGTTTTCCAGTTGTTACATCAAATTCGGAACTATGCAATGGACATGTAACAATATTTCCATCTAATCGGCCTAAAGATAAACTTGCACTCATATGTCCACATCTATCACTAACAGCATAATAATTTCCATCTACATTAGCTATAAGTATTTCATATTCCTCAGCTTTTACGTGTTTCATATTCCCTACAGTTATTTCTTTTGTCTTAGCTACTTCAACAAACATGATATTTATCACTTCTTGATGTTCTTTTTTTATAAATGATTATTATTTTGAAACATATATAAATTCATAATAATTTCAGATAATAACAAATATATAGAATTTAATCGATTTAAAAATTGTGGTATAAATTAGTCCCAAAATCTGTTAACATATATATATATATATATAGACCAGCGGAAATCCTAAGGAATTTTTAAAAAAGTTTTCGTTCAGAGTCTATTATTTAATAATATTATTTAATTAATCTTATTTTTCAACTATAAGAAAAATTAAATCAATTAAAGTTTATAAATAATAACTGAAAATTGAGGACTACGTTATAATATTTAAAAAAAAAATTTTTAAGGTTTCTGATGTAAAATGGTTCAAAGTAGAGAAGGAAAGTCTGAGAAACATTATAATCATCTTAAAGATGAGAAAAGCCCATACCTTATACAACATTCACAAAATCCTGTAGATTGGTATCCATGGGGTGATGAAGCATTCAAAAAAGCTAAAGAAGAGAATAAACCAATATTTCTTTCAGTTGGATACTCTACCTGTCATTGGTGTCATGTTATGGCACGGGAATCTTTCGAAGACCATGAGATGGCGCAATTAATTAATGAAGTCTTTATACCTGTTAAAGTAGATCGTGAGGAACGCCCTGATATTGACTGCACCTATCTCGCAGCTTGTCAGATCATTACAAGCACCGGTGGTTGGCCCTTAACAGTATTATTAACACCAGATTTAAAACCGTTCTTTGCAGGAACATATTATCCTAAAGAAAGCGTTGGCGGTGGGATCGGACTTAAAGAATTAGTTCTAAATGTCAAAGAGTTATGGCAGAATCAAGAGGATGAATTACTGAAATCAGCTGATGAAATAACCGCAGCACTGAAAAGATGGGCATCCACAGCATCTGGTGAATTAATCCCTGAATCAGTGTTAGAGCGGACATTCGATATTTTAAGTAACAGTTTCGATGAATATGGTGGATTCGGACATGGACAGAAATTTCCCAGCGTAAATCATTTATTATTCCTATTACATTACTGGAATCGTACTGGCGATGAAAATGCATTATCAATGGTTGAGGAAACCTTAAATTTTATGCGAAGAGGAGGTATATGGGATCAACTAGGGTTCGGTTTTCACCGTTATACTATGGATCCAGAATGGATTATACCGCACTTTGAGAAAATGCTCTACGATCAAGCTCTCATGACCATTATTTACACAGAGGTATATCAAGCTACGGGTAAAGAAGAATATCGGGAAACGGTGAAATTAATTATAGAATATATTCTAAGAGATATGACTTCGCCAAATGGGGGTTTTTATAGTGCTGAAGACGCGGAAAGCAGGGGTTTGGAAGGTGAATTTTATTTATGGACTAAGAATGAAGTTGAAAGAATTTTAACTCCCCATGAATCACGCATCTTTAATAAAGCATACAATATTAAGGAGAAGGGTAACTATCAAGACCCTGGAACTCAACTATTTAATGGTAAAAATATCCTCCATCTTAATGCACCCTTGAATTTGATTGCGGATGAATTTGAATTAGATTTATCAGAGTTATCTAAACTATTTGAATCTATCAGAAAAAAATTATATCATGCTCGTGAGATTAGAGTTCGTCCTCATAAAGATGATAAAATCCTCACTGATTGGAATGGACTTATGATAACTGCCCTCGCCAGAGCCAGTCAAATCTTTGATGATAAAAGTTATATTGAAGCAGCCCTGAAAGCAGTAGAGTTTATTAAATCCCAGCTATACTGTGAAGGTAAATTATGGCATCGTTACTGTGGTGGTGAAGTTAAAGTACCCGGCTTCTTGGATGATTATACATTTATGATTTATGGACTTATAGAACTTTACCAAGCTACATTGGATTCATCTCTGCTAGAATGGGCTTTAGAATTGAATCAGGAATTAATGGATGATTTCTTTGATGATACTGATGGAGGATTTTACTTCACCAACAGATTAGAGGATGATATATTAGTGCGTAAGAAGGAGGCTTTTGATGGTTCCATACCATCAGGAAACGCTTTATCTTACATTAATCTTTTACATCTATCTACTCTCTTGGAAGATTCAGAGTTTAACGATAGGGCTCTTGAATTGGAGAAAGCATTTGCGCCATTAATAAATGGTTCACCAACGGGTTACACTATGTTCCTTACAGGTTTAATGCTTCGTTTAGGCCCTAGTTATGAGGTGGTTATAGCTGGTGAAAAGAATGATGAAGCAACCCAAGAATTAATTAAGGTGTTACGTGAGAATTATCTACCGCAAGTTGTTTTCTCTCTTAATTCGGTGAGTGACAAATGGCTTCGAGAGAAAGTAGGGTCATTTCAGGATAAAAATCCATTAAATGGAAGGGTTACAGCTTATATTTGTGAATCTAAAGGTTGTAAGTTACCAGTCACGAATTCGGATAAATTACTGGAATTATTAACTTTAAAAAATGTTGAACTGTAAACTGATTTAAATAATTAACCTTTTTTAAACATATTTTTTTAAATAGTGGTTAATTTAACGTATACCATTTTACGACTGGTTTGGAACATTTTAGTTAAAGTATGCATTCTTTCTGCATCTCCTTCCATAATAAAAACTTCCAAACATTTATCTTCTTTTAGATGAGAATGTATCTGAGTTTTAATTATATCTTCGAAGTCATGTTTTATCTCTGTTACTTTATCTTCAGCTTTAGGATTATGAATTAGAGTTAATATAGAGTTAATATTACCTTTAAGATTTTTTTTATCTTGGTTATCTGCTATTAACATTCGAGTACTGGTTCGGATCACTTCAGATCTACCGGAATATCCAATTTCCTCTTTTAGTTCGTCTATTTCTTGAAGTAATTTATCGCTGAGTGAAACGCTTATTATTGTCATAATAATTTATTATTTAATAACTCTTTATAAACATATTGAATAAATTTTATTAAGAATATCTTTAAATATTAATAAACCAATATTTTAATACATACACTGATTTTTCAGATCAAAGAGGTATTACTAAATGAATAAAAAAAGGTTATCCATCGTTATAGTGATTCTATTTATTGCTGCAGGTGTTTTAGGCTATTTTAGTTACCAAAATTTAAACACAGGTAATTCTAATGGTAAAATTGATGTAGCGGTTAGTATTGGCCCTGAAGTGCAATGGGTTAATGCAGTCGGTGGTGACAAAGTAAATGTTACATTAATGGTGCCCCCAAATGCAGATCCACATACCTATGAACCCTTACCAGGTCAACTCAAACAAATAAGCAATGCTAAAATGTACTTTGAAATCGGTTCACCATTAGAATTTGAAACAAATTATATGAATAAAATAGAAGCAGCTAATCCTAACATGCTTATTGTAAACTGCTCCGAAGGAGTAACTTTAATACCTAACACGGCTGAAAATGAGTCTGAAACCATGGATCCCCATGATTGGAATGATCCTAAAAACGCTGAAATTATGGTGAATAACATTTATTTGAGCCTTGTTAAGGAGGATCCGGCTGATCAAGCTTACTTTGAGAAAAATCGTGACAATTACGAAGCTCAACTAGAGGCATTAGATAATTATACAACACAAACCCTCAAAGATAAGAATGGCACTCAAATATTAATTTTCCATCCTGCATTCGGTTACTACGCTAAAGATTACAACCTCACCCAAGTAGCAGTGATGATTAATGATGAAGAACCATCACCTCAACGGATTGCACTTCTATTAAATATTGCTAAAGAGGATAATATAACGGTAATGTACAATGAGCCACAATACGATCCAAGTTATATGCAATCAATAGCATCACAAGTTAATGGAAGAGTTATAACAGTAAATGATTTAGATCCAAATTACCTACAGAACATGAAGAATACAGCGGATGCATTCGCTCAAGCATAAAAAAAATAATTTTACTTAACCTTATATTTTTGAGAAAGGAATAAAGAATATGAATGCTGTTGAATTTAATCAGGTTAATATGAAGTATAATAAACAGTATGTTCTCCAAGATATCAACTTATCCATTGAAGAAAAGGATTTCATGGCTATTATAGGTCCTAATGGTGGTGGAAAAAGCACTCTTCTTAAATTAATGCTAGGACTTTTAAAACCAGATACTGGTGAAGTTAAAGTCTTTGGAAGAGAACCTAAGCACGCTAGAGATTTAATGGGATACCTACCACAAAATCTATCCTTTGACCCTCAGTTCCCTATTAGTGTCTATGAAACAGTGTTAACTGGTAGATATCATGGATTATTTAAAAGTTATAAACAAAGTGATGAAGAAGCTGTAATACAAGCTTTAAAAGATGTGGAGATGGAGGATTTTAAGGATAGGCAGATCGGTAAATTATCCGGCGGTCAAATGCAAAGAGTATTCATTGCCAGGGCTATTGTTAGAAATCCTAAATTATTGCTAATGGATGAACCCATGGCTAGTATTGATCCAGATATGCAAAGTTCATTCTATAATCTCATGTTAAATTTAAAGGATGAAATGGCAATAGTCTTGGTTAGTCATGATGTAGGAGCAGTTTCAACTCATGTTGATAAGATCGCCTGTCTTAACCGGGAACTCTTTTATCATGGACCGGTGAAGGATTCAGCTAAGGGTTTGGAGGAGATTTATCATTGTCCTATTGAACTTATAAGTCACGGCATACCCCATAGAGTACTCAGAGAACATTAAATTAATTCTTTTTTTCTAAAAATTATTTTTAAAAAGGGTTTAATATTATGTATGATTTTCTTCAATATGAATTCATTCAAAGAGCCTTAGTCACAGCCGTCTTAGTTAGTATAGTCTGCGGAGTTGTGGGTAGTTACGTTGTTATAAAGCGAATAGTTTCACTTAGCGGTGCAATATCCCATGCAGCATTTGGTGGTGTTGGTTTAGGTTACTTTTTAACTGTTAACCCTGTATTAGCTGCCATCCCGTTTAGTATAGCATCTGCAATGATAATTGGTGGTGTAGAGAAGAAAGTAAACATCAGTGCTGATACTGCTATGGGAATATTATGGAGTGTTGGCATGGCTTTAGGGGTAATATTTATTAATTTAACCCCTGGCTATGCTCCCGATTTATTCAGCTACCTTTTTGGAGACATATTAACTGTTAGTAACAGTGACCTTTTAATAATGCTCATACTGGATTTAATTATTATCACCACTGTTTACTTGTTTCGCAGAGAGTTTCTCTCAGTATCCTTTGATGAGGAATTCTCTACAGTAGTTGGATTACCATCATTACCAATTTATATGCTTCTTTTAGCATTAGTAGCATTAAGTGTAGTGGTACTAATGAAAGTCGTAGGTATAATCTTACTTATAGCTTTATTCACTATTCCTGCTGCTATAAGTAAACAATACACTCATAATCTCACCAGATTAATGATTTTCGCCACAACTATCAGTATAATTCTAGCAGCATTAGGTATAATAATATCCTACATTTTCAATCTAGCTTCAGGAGCCACTATTGTCATGGTTCTAGCTGCAGCATTCCTTATCTCTTATTACCTAAAGGATTAAAAAAAGTGAAATTCGAATATCCATTTTTGATTATTCTTACATAAAAAAAATTATAATAATAAGTATAAATAATCTAATCATAATAGAAAGTTCCCTTAAAAATGTGTTAAATATAGAATTAGATTAAATAAGATTAATTTAATTACTAGAAATACATATTATAGGAGAATAGATTTCAAAAATAAAAAAAATATTTAAAGAATATTTAAAAAAAAAGAATTTTTTTTTTAACCCAATTCTTTAACGGCTAGTTCGATATCTGATGCTTTAATCGTTTTTCTTCCAGCGTGTTTTGCAAGTTTAACTGCTTGTCTGGAGACATCTTCAGCCCATTGTTCTAAAACTTTTTCTAAAGCTTTTTCTGCATCTTGACTTATTCTTTGTCCGCCAGCATTTTTTATAATTCTCCCTATTGGAGCTATTGGTAGTTCACCCATTTTAATCACCAAATAATAAATTTATAAAACAAGTTATTTAAATATGTCGAATTCTAGTTGGTTTTTTATGGGAATTAACCGTATATTGATCCTTAAAATTCAATTAACCAATTTTTTATATCATTTATTTTTTATTATTTTCTAATTTCCTAATTGATTTTTAAAAAAAAATAATAATATAGTAAATAAGAAGTCTTAGAATTAGTGAATGTCATGAAAAATTTTTTATCCTTCAATCTCTTTAATTATGGCTTGATGCATTCTTCTTATAAATTCAATGCGATCCTCATATTTCAGAACGTCAAGATATCCTTGAGCTACTAGATTAAAGGCGAAGGGTGAGGGTATTTTAGTGTTTATTTGTTTCAATTCCATTTTACCTTCCTCCTTCATTTGTAAAACTTTTTTAGCATTTTTTAAATCCATAAAATCTTCCATTACTTCTCGACGAGCTTCTTTGAGTATGGAGAAATTATCATCTAAGTCTTTCACAAATTTTAACAATATTTTACCTTTAACTTGTTGACGGGATACGCTCTTCTCATGTCCTTTATATCTACGCAATATCATTAAACTACGGCCTGCGCAATGCCGGAAACGTCCTGCTAATGTTTCTGTTTTATCAATAGCCTTAACCAAAACTTGTTCTAGATTTTCAGAAGTAAGTTCTTTAAAAGCTTCTAACCCTCCAATCTTTCCATCAGAACTTAAATAGAATCCATTATCAGAGACAGAGATCATTACATCTCTTCTATATTTTTTAGCTATAATATAGGCGACTGCTCGTGATAAGGCATCATTAACTCTTCTTCCAAATAGACTATGGAATACTACAAATTTTCTGTTACCGAAACCGGTATAGAATTCTACTAGAAGGTTTTTGAGGCTGGGAATTTGAGCGTATAGGAATTGTTCTCGGAAGTAATGGTATATGGATTGAGCAGCATTATAATCCACATATAAGTATTCATGGATGAAATCAGTGATTTCATCTTTACTACGACCATATTGATATTTACCTTCCATGATACCACGAAATCTCTGTATTTCAACTGCCAGGTCAAATGATAATGGTAATTGTTCAGAGAACCATGATGGGATGGTGGGTGCACAATCAGATGGTGTTACATTAACAGTCATTCCACGGGCATAATTAAAGCGATAAATATTGCCTCCCAGTACAAAAGTGTCACCCTTCTGCAGTTTTTCCATAAAATCCTCTTCTATTCTTCCCACTACTTGTCCATTACATTTAACCCGAGCCGCGGAGCGATCCGGGATAGTGCCAATATTAGTTGAGTAAAGCATTCGGGCTAGCTTGCCGCGTTTACCGAATTTTTTCTCATTATAATCGACCCAAATCTTAGCATAAACATAACGATCCTCTAAACTAGTGTAATCCCCAGCCAAATAACTTAAAACGCTTATAAAATCGTTTTCAGAGAGTTTATGATAACAATAACTATTCTTTATTAATTGGTAGGCTTCATGTATATTCCACGGATGTTCTATAGCCATTCCATAAATATGCTGTGATAATACATCAAGACAATTCTGTGGTATATGAATCCTGTCTATTTTCCCTTCTAATGCGTTCTTAAGAATGAGACTACATTCTACTAAGTCATCTCGATCAACTACTATGATTCTACCTTTTGATTTATCATGTAGACGATGTCCACTCCTACCTATACGTTGTAATGCTCGACTGACAGATTTTGGACTACTTATCAAAGCTACTAGATCAATGTAACCAATATCGATACCTAATTCTAATGAAGTAGATGATACCACAACTTTTAATGCACCTTCTTTAAGTTTATCTTCAGCTTCTAATCTGTGTTCACGGGAGAGGGATGAGTGATGGGCCATAATATTCCCTTCATGATAACTTTTAGGGAATCTTTTTTTAAGATTGAATACTACACTTTCAGTGCCACTGCGCGTGTTAGTGAATATTAATGTTGTTTTATGATTATTTATGAGGTTGTGGAGCAGATTATACGTGGCATTATGTGTTTCTTCTGGATCTGATTCTACTATATCCTCTACAGGACATAATACCTTCATATCTAATTGTTTTAGATAATTCACATCTACTATTTTACAATCCCTCACTTCTCCATTTTCATATCCTACAAGGTAACGAGCCATCTTCTTCAGGGGATATACTGTAGCGCTTAAACCTATTCTGGTGAAGTTGCCGGCTAGATTCTGCAGTCTCTCTAATGTTAAGTTAAGGTGCACTCCTCTTTTATTATCTGCTAATGAATGAATCTCATCTACTATAACATATTTAACATCTTGGAGTTTCTCTCGGAATTTAGGTGCGCAGAGCAGGATGGATAATGTTTCTGGTGTAGTGATAAGGATATGTGGTGGGATTTTTAACATTTTTGACCGTTGATAAGGATTAGTATCACCAGTACGTACAGCCTTCCGAATTCCGAGTTCATGACCTGCAATTCTCTCTATTTCTTTTAATGGTTCCTCTAAGTTTTTTTCAATATCATTATCCAATGCTTTTAGTGGTGAAATGTAAATGCAGTAAACTTTATCTTCTAATCTCTCCATCTCGGATAAATAAGTTAACTGACTTATTATGGAGAGAAAAGCAGTTAATGTTTTACCGGAACCAGTTGGTGATGAAACTAATAGGTTACTACCATGATGAATATCTAATAGGGCCTGTTTCTGTGATTGAGTAAATGTTTCAAACTTGTTTTTAAACCATTCTTTAACCCAGGGATGTAATATTTTATAAATCATCTTATCTGGGTAAATTTTATCCTGTACTTCAATCATTTATTTTTATCCTTCATTATAATCGTTTTAACTTCTAGAATTCATTTTTTTTTAATTTAAATTTAAAGATTTTTTTTTAATAATATAAAAATAAATTATAAATTTTAGAATAGAATTAGTATAAATCTTTAAATGCAGTAATATTTTTAACTTTTCCAAAAGAGAATACTTCAAAGTCTTCTATTCCATAAACTTCTAATTCTTCCATATTAATTTTCTTTAGAAATGGACTTAACGGTTTCTCCTGGAGAATATCTGATCCTTCAGTAACGAAATTAAACGATGGCATAACAATCAGATTCCAATCTTTATATATGCCTTTAAGATAACACTTAATTTTTTCTATCCGTTCTCCACTGCGTAATCCAATACAAGGATGTTCATGGCCTATCACTATATTTTCAACATCAAAGTCATTTAATTTAGTTGGAATTTTATCTCCATGTGTGATAAGCGAATTATCTATACTATAATTTTCATAAACTAGTAAATCCATTTTATCGGCTATAAATTTGGTGAAATTATCATGATTACCCTTTATTAAAATTATTTCTTCAAAATTAATTTTTAAGTAATCTAAAAATTTCAGGGTTTCATTCCATTCTTGACGACTAATCTGGCCAAATTCATGCTTTAGATCTCCATTAACTATTATTTTATTACAAGAGGATTTTAGTTTGATCTCATTTAATCGATTCACAATATGAGGATACTGAAATTTAGGCACCATAATTCCTTCTGCATTTAAGGATTGCTCATAACCCAAATGTAAATCAGAAATAATTAAGTAATCATTAATTTTTAAGGCCAAATCAATTATTAATGAACCTTTTAGATTGTTAAACTCCATTTTAACATGTATTCCTATTAAATCAAATATATAAAAAAAATATTTCTTATTTAAATATGAAAGAATGAAATTATTCTAAAAACTTCAAGAAAAAAAATTAATTCATCAAATTTTATAATAATTATCTTATATATATTCATTTTATTTATAAATATTTATTTTTTTTATAAATATTAAGAAAATTTTTTTAGTAGAATTAATATATAGATATTAACTAAAAAATTAAATTCTTTATTTACTAAAACTTCTTTTCCAAATTAAAAACAGGTTTCTTCATTTACAAATAAATTTATTTATACTTTCAAATGTTTAAAAAGCTAATGAATTATAATTAATTTACTAAAAATAGAGCATAAAAACTATTGAAAAGAGAGGTTTATGGAAATATGACTAAAACTGAAATAGATGATCTAATAAAAAAACTCCAGAATGAAGATGTAAATAATAGATTTGAAGCAGCATTAACGCTGGGTAATAAAAAAGATGAAAAAGTAATTGAAGCATTAATCTGTGCTTTTGAAGATGATAATCCGGAAGTCAGACTTCAAGCAGCTAAAAGTCTTTCTAAAATTGGTGATATAGCTGTGGAACCTTTAATAAAATCTTTGAAAATCGATGATAGTGGAATCCGCCGCTATGCCACTTATTCACTTAAAGACATAGGGGATAATAGTGTGATTAAACATCTTATTGACGCTTTAAAAGATGATGATTGGGGTGTTCGTAAATTCTCAGCTAAATCACTAGGAGAAATGGAAGCAATAGAATCAGTAGAATCATTAATTGAAACATTGGAAGATGATGATTGGGGAGTTAGAGTAGCAGCGACTAAAGCTCTTGGGGATATTGGAGATGCAAGAGCAGTAGATCCGATCAAAAAAGCCAGGCGAAAAGCACGTGGCGATAAAGAGTACAAGAAAGTTGCAAATAAAGTCTTAAAAAAATTTAAATGAATTATTTTTTTTTAATTTTAAGTTATACTTAAAATAGATGCTGTTTAATTACTTAAAGAATGATAATTTGATTGTTAATTCATTAATTCTGGTTATCTAGAGGAGATGAAAATGTTCAATGATGATTCAAAGATTTATAAACTTTTTATAAGTCACTTAAATGATGATGATGAATATACACTTTTTATAAGTAAATTAGATACATCATATGATTTCGAATGGAAAGATTATGCAGTTAATAATGAAATGAATCATATGAAACTTGCAGAGCAGATGAAACTTGCAGATGTAATAATAATTTTATCTGGTCTTTATATTAAGAATAGGAAACTATTACAGAAAGAAATAGATGTAGCAATTGAACTAGAAAAACCTATAGTAGTTGTAAGACCGTATGGAATGGAAAATGTACCATCTAATTTAGAGAAAATAGCAACCGAAGTTGTTGGATGGAATACACCCTGCATAGTGGATTCAATAAAAGAAGCATTGGGAGAAGATGTAATAGATTAAAATACATCCTATAAAAATTTACTAATTAAAAAAATGGGGTTGTTATATATTAGTTGTTATATTAGAAATATGAAAGATTTTCTAAATGATTTGAATATACCTCTTGAAACCAAACAAGATAGAAAAAATGTAGATCTAGCAATTAGAAAAGTTATAGGCATGACTAAAAACGATAAATGCAACTTGGTGTGGCAGGAAATTAAAAACTGGCTTAATGATGAAGAAAAAAAGCAGATATTAACAAACAACCTTAAAAATGAAGAATTATTATCCAATTTCCAAATACAGAAAATCAAATTAAATAAATCATAATTAATTAATTTTTTTTAAACCCTCTGATTATACTTTAATTCATAAATGAAATCTTAAAAAATAGTTCCATTAGTTCTATCAATTTTTAAATTTCCTTCAAGTTGATTTACTAATGTGCTACAAAAGAAGACCCAATATAGTGGCTCTTGTAATATCCAGATCATGGGGTAACCCTATACCATCATCACCCACTACTAGTAAATATTCATCATTCTCAATCTCTTGCATATTAAAAAAAAATTTTAATTATTTTCATTTTTTTTCTAGGATTTTAAACTAATTGAAAATCAAATTGAAATTATATCGTTTTTAAATTAAAATATTTTTTAAAAAAAATCTAATGTAATATTATTTTTTCTTTCAAGCTCTTTTGGTGGTTCTAATTTAATATATTCCATTTTCTTTTCCTTTAAAAGTTCCCGAGCATCATCTGTTACAGATGGAGAAACTAATATTCCACGCACGAATTTTTTATGATCTGAAAAATTTTTTAAATATCTATTCAACTGTTTAACTGCATTAATACCCGCTCTTCTACTTTTTAATTCTAAAATTGTAATTTTACCATCTTTATCTTTACCTATTATATCTATAAATCCGGTTGGAGTGGAATATTCTTTAGATGTGGGTCTAAAACCTTTTTCAATAAGATTAGGATTTTTTAGTATCATTTCTCTCATATCCTCTTCATAACCAGCTAATTCTAGTTCTTTAGTATCTTTTCCTAAATAATAAGAGATTAAATTAAGATTTATTATTTCTAATTCTAATATTTCTTCAGGATTTCGCCTAATACCTTGAATAATTAATCTTCCATTTTCTTCTCTAACATTAATTTTAGTTTTAGGGGGCTGCCAATTTATCGGTTCTAAATTCCTATCTTGGTGAATTATGAAGGAACCATCACCTTTAATGAGTATAGTTCGTTCTCCAAGCCCCAGTCTGCTTATAGCTCTACCCTCATATTTAACTTTACAACAAACTATTAAAATTAAAGAGGCTCTCTTTGAAATAGCATCATTAATTATTTTTAAGGCATCTTTAGTTGATGGATTTTGTTCGATTTTTAAGATCATAGTTTTTAAACCATTATAAAATTTTTTTTAAGAAAATTTCATTTATTTAAATTAATTTTTTTTAGATGTTAAAATCATATTATTGAATAAAAACATGATATGGTTAAATAAAAGAATAAATTCTTTTGTGATTAATGGATATAATATAATAAAGTATAATGATTGAAAAAAATAAAATTTTATTTTTTCATAACTTAATTTTATGGATGTATAAAATGTCTGAAGAACAAATTTACACAGTTGATTTAGAAATAGCACAGATCCATAGATCTGAACTTTTAGATTTTATTCAGGAGAATTATCTCCGCATTAAAAAAGAAGACTTCAGCGAGATCATTAAGAAAAACAGGGAAAATAATGATTCACTTTCATTTAAGGTTTCAGAACCAGGGAAAGATTGGCAGATAAGTGTAGAGATTATAGCTTCTAATCCATTGAAATTAACTTTATCACCGGATGATAATGTTCCATCTAAATTCAGGGAGAATTTAAAAGAGGATTTACTTTTCTTAGTGCAGTTATTTGAAGATAATGTACGTCACTCCACATTATACTTCTCCTGGATAGAAGGCAATGATATTATACCAGAACAACCCCCCACCACTCGTAAAAGAATATCCGATAGATTATTCAGTAGCAATTTAATTTTAATTTACATAATACTCTTCGGATTTTATATAGTACTCTTCCTGTTACTAGGATTATTCTATGCTATAATAGGCATAATAGTAATTCAACTTTCAACAGTACTACTTTCAGACAGACTATTCCTTCTTACTAACAAGTGGAGAATAACCCCGGAAAATCCATTAGTCCATATAGTAGAATACCAGTTACCCATAGAGGAATATCAGGATTTTCAGAAGAAATTTGGTAAAGAAACCGTCGTGAAAATGAAGAAGGAGATTTATGAAAAAACATTGGCCGTAGGTAAGGATCCTACCTGTGAAATAGGTGAGGAGACAATGGAAAGTTACGGTTTCAAATGCAATCCACGTAGCAGACTAGTTAAGGTCGTGGATGTGTATAATATCGTGAAAACTGCAGCGGATAAATTTAAAATGCCTGTTCCTAAAATAGTTATATCTAATACGATGGTGCCAAATGCAGCAGCTACTGGTCCTAGTCCACATAGGGGTTTAGTATTAATAACCACTGGATTATTGGTACAGTTAGAGGATGATGAGATCTTAAGTGTATTGGGTCATGAAATGGGTCATCTACAGGGAAGGGATCCCATTATACTCTTCTCCTTAATCATTGGTCAATATATTTTTTACTTAATTGTAATACTACCAATCTTAATAAAAAATAATGGTATATTTACTCTAATTTATCTAATAGCTATTTTCGCTGTTATTTTCTTTGTAGCTAAATTCTTTGAAACAAGAGCAGATCTTGTCTCTGCTATGAAGATAGGTCAACCAAAAGTACTAGCAGAATCCCTACGTAAAATAGGTTACACTCGACTCCAACTTGAGAGAACATCATCCATTAAATTTCCTCAATGGATTAGCTTTGATACTCATCCACCCATATACTTCCGAGTGGATAGATTGGAGAAAATGGAAAACATCCCTGACGTGAAGCATCCCATTATTCAATCCATAAAGGATATGTTTGAAGGAATCAGACGTTCATTCGGATAAAAAATTAGAATTATTAATTATGGTAGTTAAATTTGATTTTAAAAATATTAAAATTATATGAACTATTTTAAACTAAATTTTAATAAGTAAAATTAATGAATTGCGTTATGATTAAATTAACGTTCAGAGTGTAACTAATTAAATCTATAGGGTAATAGTTAATAATTACTATTTCATTCTTTTAAAAACATGAATGTATCTTTATTAGGATACACTAATCTTAATTCTATGTTTAAAGTAAATATTTAGTGTAATGTTAGGGATCAGTTTTTTATATTCTTATTTGTAAATTTCATTAGAAAGAAATTTTAATTTAGTAGGTGGTTATTATAAAAAATAATTCTAATTGTATGGAGAAAATAGTTTTAGGATTACCTAAGGGTAGTTTAAATAATGTTAATAGGGGAAATACTTACCAGTTATTTGTGGATGCGGGTTATGAGGTTAAAGGATACGAACCGGGACAGGAGTCATATGAAATTATTATAAGTAATGACTCGGAGATCAAAGCTTATTTAACTCGACCTCAAAGTGCTCCTGTTGAATTAAATCGTGGAATGATTGATATAGCTATTATCGGAGAGGATTGGGTTAAGGAAGAATCCATAGCCAACCAAGATAAATTTATTAAAAAGATTGGTGATTTAAATTACGGTCAAACCAAATTAGTAGTGGCAGTACCCGATAAATCGCCTTATGATTCACTCACTGATTTTTTCAAAGACAACCAGACAAGAGAAACACCCATATTATGTTTTACAGAATATCCTAATTTAACACGGCAACATGTTATGAATAATGAAGGTTACAAAGAAGTTTTTGGTAATAGTGTACCACTGGTTCAAGTTAGGGGATTAATTAATGGTGATAACAAAAAAGTCCAGATAATTAATTCCGATGGTGCAACTGAAGTATACATTGCTAAGGGTGCTGATATTATTGTAGATAATACACAAACTGGAGGCAGCCTTAAAAAAGCAGGATTAAAAGTATTAGAAACCATAATGGAATCCAGCGCAGGCTTATACGCAGGTCCAAGTTGTACAGATTATAAAAAGGAGAAAGCTGAATTGATATTTGAACAGTTATTTGGAGCTGTGAATGCAAGAAAATATTTTGATGTGAAATTTAATATTTCAAATAAAAATATGATAATAGTTAAAGATTTACTTTTATCCAGTGGTTTCTGTTCTGATGAACCAACCATTGTGGAAGGTAATAGTTTCTCTCAAGTAAATGTTTTAATACCTAAAAATAAATTCCCTGAAATGCTAAAAAGTATAAAAAATTACGGTGCTTCTGCAATAATCAGAGAAAACGTGAAACAGTACGTTAAATAAAGTTAATTAAATTTTATTTACATATTATTTTTTTAAGATAGAATAAAAAAAAGGGATAAATTTTAATATATAAAATTTTTTTTATAATAACTTCATATAATCCTTCAAAGCCATTTTATAACTTCGAATCTTAGGAAATCCTTCCATTATCCAATTGTAATTTTCAAGAACCGAATATTTAGGTCTGAATGCGGGACGAGGAAACTCTTCTGTTGTAACAGGCTTCAAATTAATGTTAACTCCTGCATTATTGAAGATTTCTTTTGCATATTCATACCATGAGCAGTGGTCACTGTTAGTTATATGATAAATACCATAATTAGGTTTAGTTATCAGTTTAGCAATAGCATTTGCCAGATCCACTGTATAAGTAGGTGAGCCTATCTGATCATTTACTACAGAAATTACATCGTTTGTTTCAGCAAGATTTAACATGGTAGTGACGAAATTAGGACCATGAAATCCATATAACCATGATGTTCTTGTTATATAAAATTTATTTAAAATATCACGAATATAAATTTCACCAGCAAGCTTAGTTTTACCATAAACACTTAGAGGATTTGTTTGATCATATTCATAATAAGAGCTGCCTTTTGTCCCATCAAAAACATAATCCGTGCAAATATAAACCAGTGCACAATCTGCTTTCTGGCAGGCTACAGCTACATTCCTTGTTCCAATAGCATTAACTTTATACGCTAAATCACTGTTTGATTCACTTCCATCCACATCAGTATAGGCTGCAGCATGCACTAAAACATCAGGTTTAACTTCATTTACGGTTTGGATTGTTTTATCAATATCCGTAATATCTAAAGTGTCTATTGTTGTAGTGCTAACTTCATTATCTGCGGATAAAATATCAACTAAATCATGACCTAACATACCTTCTGAACCAATGATTAATATTCTCATTCTTTTTTCACCAATTAAATAGTAGTAATATTATTTTAAAAATACATTTTGGTTTTATTTTATTATATCTTCAAATTTAATTTATCATTTTCAATTTTTTTTATTAAATTAGTGAATAATTGCGCAATATTTCTTTTTAAATTATATTTTAATGTGATGTTAACTAATTTATGGGGTTGATCTAATAATGACAAGAGTAATTACTAGCTTCTGGAAAAGGAGGAGTAGGGAAAACAACCATCTCTGCAAATCTAAGTATAGCTCTTTCTATTTTAGGATGGGATGTTTTAGTGATGGATATGGATTTAAATATAGCTAATCTTGAACTGATACTAAGCTTAGAAGGAAAACCAGTTACATTACAAGAAGTCCTTTCCGGAAAAGAAGATATATATGAATTTACGAAGGTCCAGTAAGAGTTAAAATAGTTCCAGCAGGCTTTTCATTAAACAACCTCAAATAATTAAAAAGAGAACGGTTAGAAGATGTTTTTGATAATCTAATTGGATGTAGAGATATTATTAGTAGATTCACTAGCAGGTTTAGAGAGGAATGCTCTCGATAATATGTCACTAACTGACGAGATGATATTAGTAACAACTTCCGAAGTCACATCTGTCAGTGATACTTTAAAAAACAAAGTTAGTCGCCGATAAAATGGGAATTGATATAATAGGTGTTGTAATCAATCGAGAAAAATCAAATAATGAATTTCTTATTAAAAGAGAAATTAAAGTTATTTTAGAGGTTCCTATAATCAGCATTACCAGAAAATCCTAAATTAATTATCTGTATCGCATCAAGTCAGCCCCTTATGATTAAAGAACCTGAATCTAAAACTTCCAATAGTTTCACTCAATTAGCATCCTACCTTATGGGTCAATCATTCCATATCAATAATAAAGGATTCGTATCCTGATTTATAGATGGAATTATAGGAAATTTCCCCATAAAATCCAATGACATTAAAATATTAAAAATTAATTTTTTTTTAAAAAAATCTTCAGAAAAGGTTTTTTTTCATTAAGGAATAGTAATGAATAATTAATTTAAATAATTTTGTTTAAATTCACAAAAATTTACTAATTTTTTATTTTTTTTATTTAAACTTAATTTTTAAAATCTTGAATCTGCTTTATCTTAATATGATCAAATGCTTGCTGGATACAATTAAATGAAATAAATAAAAAGATAGGCCGTATAAGATATATTATCATGTTATAAATCAGGGAAAATAATAAATAGTTAGAAAGAGTTTCTAATTAAATAATGAAGGTAGTTTAAAATGGGTTATCTAAACTGTAAAAAATGTGGTGGTAATTATGAACTTCAAGAAGGAGAATCTCCAAAGGATTTTGATAAATGCCAATGCGGTGGAGATTTAAAATATGTAGAAAATGTTGATGTACATTTAAATTTATTAAAAAAATTTAAATTATCATCAGAAAAGATTATAAGAATCTCAGGGATTCTTTTCGGAGCATCAATTATGCTAATACCATATTATTTATATTCTCCAGCACCTACATCTACTTCATTTGTTTTAATCAATATTGATTCATTTATATTATGGGGTGTGGGTGGTTTGACGGCAGCGTTCATAGCTAGTGGGAAAATAATAAATGGAGCTTCTAATGGTTTATACGCTGCGATCATATCTGGTTTAATTGTAATAATTATTTACTATTTATTACTAACGAATAATTTTAATAATACATCCCCTCTAGATAATATAGCATTATTTGCAGTTTTGAGTTTAGTTTACATGTTAATACCGGGAATATTCAGTATTATAGGTGGATTAATTGGAATATCAATTAGAAAAGTTTTAAATAAACTAATATAAATTTTCATAACAATTAATTTAATTCCAGTAGTTCATAATGATTCAAGTCTTTTAAGACAAGCATTAATGAATAATGGAATGTCTTGAGGTCCTCGACTAGAGATTATGTTATCATCTTCCACCACGGCTTGATCAACAAATTCAGCACCAGCATTCTTAATATCTTGAATTATAGATCTCCAACCAGTAATTCTTCTACCTTCAATTAGTTGAGCAGTAATTAGTATTTGTGGAGCATGGCATATTGCAAATAATGGTTTATCACTATTGAAATAATCTATTACAAATTTGACTGGTTCATTATAGCCTCTTAAATGATCTGGTGAACATCCCCCTGGAATTAGAAGAGCATCTAAATCGTTTACTGAAACATTTTGTGCTGATTTATCAATTTTAACTAGTGTACCCTTTTTCTTCCCTTTAACAGTTTTACCTTCTTTTAATCCTATATGGATAATTTTATATCCATTTTTTTCAAATGCTTTAACCGGTGAAATATATTCCACATCTTCAAACATATCATCAATTAATACCCCTATTTTAGCCAAAATTAAATCCCCCCTCTGATAGATATCTTATATATTTATATATTACAAAAAATTTATAATTTGTTAATTACAAAAAATTTATAATTGTTCAAAATGAAATCTGATTTTTTAATTTATTATAACCAGAATCATAAAATTTATAAATTATGAAATGAATTAAATTGTAATAAGGTGTAATAAATTGTATAAATAAAAAATTTTTTTAAGTTTTTCATATTAAATAATATAAATGGTGGGATAATATGATGGAAGAATTAGAATTAAGTGAAGAATGGATTGAAGATACATGGAAAGAATTAGAACAAGCTAGAGGCGAAAAACTTATAAAGGGCTCAAAAAAACGATCTAAAAACTCAAATGACTTAGAAGAAATTATTTTAACATTTGAAGATACAGATGGCTTAGATTTAGAAGAAACATATCTCATAAGTATAAAAGCTAACAGTATAGTTATTGGCAAACATGACAATAAAAAAGGCACCATTAAAACAGTAGGATTAGCGCAACTTAAAGGAAAAAGATTCCTAGAATATATTGCATGGCATGATGAGTTAATAGGACTACAACTCACAATGGCTTTTGAAAAAGGTTTTTCTATAGAAATAGCCGGTTCAGCTATAATTCAAGAATTGAAACCAAAGATTAAAAAATAATTTAAATACAATAAATAATATCAACTTTTTTTCATAGGTTGTTTTTAGAATCCCTCAAATTCTTAATATCCTCAGGTAAACGATTCTTTAATTTACCCCAACGACTCACAGTTACATCATCACTTACATCTTTTTCATTATCCAAATCATTAGCATTATCCTTTAACTTAACGATTTCTGCTCTAGAATCTTTAAGCAATACTTCTAATTTAGAATACTCAATTTTCAACTGACTATAATCATTTTTAAGTTCATCAAAACTTGTAATTTGTTTATCTTCTTTGATAGCATTTAATTCACTGGTTAAACTCTTAATCAATTTTTTCTGAAGATCTAATTTAAATATAAGCTTTCTATTAGTATTTTTTAATTGAATAGATTTAATTTCTAAATCCAGATAATCCTCTTCACTAATATTAACCGGGTCATCCGTATTTTTTTTCGAAAATTTTATTTGATTACCCATATTTAAAATCCATCCTTTTAAAATAAAAATTTCTTAATTTTTTTAAAAAAGAAATTATGTTTTTTTCATAATGTCTACTTTAATTTTTAGTGTAGAAAATATTAATTAGAAAATTTTTTTAGAGAACATTATTATTTGGAGTATTAAATTCACTGATTATTTAAATCAGATTTTTTTTTTAATTAATTTATTTAATCATATGATTCATAACATACTATTTCTTCTTCATTTTTACGGGGTCTAGGTGCAGGATTCTCATTTGCATAACCTAAAGTAACTATACCAACTACTCTAATTTCATCAGGAATATTCAGAATCTTTTTAACCATTGTTTCATTAAAAGCACCTAACCAACATGTTCCCAATTCTAACTCTGTAGCTTCAAGTATAATAAATGATAATGCTATAGATAAATCAACAGTATAAGCATATTGACCACAAGGCATTATAGACTCTGATTCTGTAGAACAAGCTACAATTAAAACCGGTGCTTCACCTACAAATTTCTGCCCATTAGCTGCATCCACTAAATCTTCACGAGTAACTTTATCTTTTATTATAATAAACTTCCATTGCTGACGATTAGCAGCCGATGGTGAAAGTCTAGCTGATTCTAAAATTTTTTTTATTTTCTCTTCTTCTATTTCAATATCTTTATACTTCCTAATACTACGCCTTTTTGTTATTGCATTAAAAACTTCCATAAGTTAATCCTCCTCAAATCATTTTTAATTTTTATTGAATCATATCCATTTTAGTATTCTCTAATTCACTTTCAGCGTCATATTTCTTCTTTGATTTTGATTTTTTCAAATTTATTTTGCAAGTTATTATGGGAAAGCTTCCATCAGTTTGATATAAAGTAAATACTTCTTGTTTGTCTTTTTTCTTGATTTCCGGGGTCATAAATAACAAACTACCAGAATAAACTAGTTCATATTACTATTGAAAATACAATTCATTTTTTTTATAAATTAATCTAAAATTTATTTAAACTTCAATTTATATTTTATTTCTATAAGTTAATATAAATAAAATTTAAGAAACAAATAATACTTTTTTTGTTATATTAATATAACAGAAAGAGTAAAAATTAAGTAAAAATGACATTTCATAAAAATTTATAAATTTTATATTAGGGTAATGAGTAAATGATGAAAACTGCATTAGATTTTTCAGAGAAAATAAAAAAATTACCAGGAATACAATCCATTACATTAATGGATGACACTGATTGGGGAGAATCAATTAAGGATTCAAATATTACTATTATTATAATATATAGGAAAAAAGATAAACAAACTATTAAAATAATAGATTCCCTAAAACCTGAAAAATTCTATATACATCATCTCAACATGAAGGAATTAAACACGGACCCTCACACCTTAGAATTATTATCCAATGGAATAATCCTATATGGACAAACAGTCACTATTAAAGCAGAGGATATATACTTAAAAGCTAAGATGATCATTACTTACGATACATCAAAATTAAATCAAAGCGAAAGAAGTCGATTAAACCGAGCCCTATACGGTGGAATATCAACATACCAAAAAAATAATGAGAGAATAAAAAAACAATATCCTGGTCTAATTGAACAAATAGACGTCCAAAAAATAGGAAAAGCAGTTCTAATTGTAAACAGACTTAATGCATCACAAATAACACATACATTAGAGCATTATTCAGCCAC
The DNA here is from genome assembly GCA_015661405.1 of Methanobacterium sp. Taxonomy (GTDB): domain Archaea; phylum Methanobacteriota; class Methanobacteria; order Methanobacteriales; family Methanobacteriaceae; genus Methanobacterium_A. The sequence continues at coordinate 5,769 of JACWMK010000001.1, read as the reverse complement.
ATGGACTAAAATACCAATATGGACTTACTAATCAATTAAATTTAAAATTTTTTTTAAAAAAAAATAATTCTAGATTAACTAAAACATTAAAAAATAAATTTAAGAAAAAAGAGTAAATAAGTATTTTACTCTTTAAATCGTTTTTTTATCTTCTATGGTGACATTGAAACTTGGCTTGGCAGAGTGCCATGGTTTAGGTAATAACTGAATATACTAGAGAACATGTGAACCAAACTACCAAAAGACATTTCACCTAATGAAGTATTTGCGTAGTTAGGTGCACGTCCATTAGCTGTAATGAAACTCTCAATTTGCTGTGCAATTGAGATATACTCAGTTTTTTGTATATTACCAGCTTTATAATTTCCAGTAGGATCAGGAGCTTTACTAACATTTTTCACTGAAATAGAGTATGATGATCCACTGTTTACTCCAAGAGTTCCTGCTATTAACATATAGAGGAAACTTGGCATTGTAATCTGCTGATTATTTATAGTCACATAATTAGGTAACTTATGATCAGTGTCAATGAAGTTATCAACACTTTTAGCAGCATTACCTATTTGACTCAAAGTTTCAGGAGTTGGTACATCAGCTGCCCAGTCAACCATTTCAGCTATTAGTCCCGGGTCTTGTGGTGTTAATTCCGGATGTGATCCCATTAAAACAGATCTACCATTTCCATAGAAGTCACCTACAATATCAGCGTAGCCTTCATAACCGGTATGGTCATCAGCATAGGTGGCTAGTACAATGGCTTTTCCACCTGTAACATACAATGCTGGGCCGTTGTAATGTGCTATGTTTATTGTTCCATTGCTTCCTAGTATTTGTTGGGCTGCGGAAGTGAATTTCATGGATAATAATCCTTCGTAACTTACTGGTTTAGCGTCAACGTCAGGAGCTACTCCCCAACCATAATAGTCACCTGAAACGTAATTAGAGCCTGCGTATGCACCTGCGCAGATTCCTAAGTAGCCTCCACCATTAGCAACAAAGTTTTTAATGGCAGTACCACTGATGCTACTACTTCCAAGATAAAGTGAACCTCCATCGCCTCCGGGCATGATTAAAACATTGTAGCCGGCGAGGGTTGCTGCGTTAATTACTGTAGAAGTGGCATATGAGAAATTTACATTAGGTATCACATTGTGAGTGTCGTCATATTGTAATGCTGTTTCTAATCCAGTTACACAATCAGATGCAGAATAAATTCCGCTGTATATTAATACTTTAATTGTTTCTGTAACTGTGGTTGTCGTTGCAGGTGATCCAGCTGCAATATTCTTAGTAATAGTGGTGGTATTGTTCACATTTGTTATTGGTGCTGTAGTAGTTGAAGTTGCAGTATTTGTTTTTTTAACAGTCGATACTGTAGTATTGGTTAATTTAGCAGTTGATGTTGTGCTTGTATTTTTTTGTGTTGTACTGTTATTTACTGTTGCGTTAGTTAACGTTGGTGTACTTTGTACTGTATTTGTGGTGTTGGTTTGATTTCCAGTTGTTGCAAATGCTAGATTTGCATTTAATGGTAATGTTAAAGTTAAAACAATTAACATTCCATATATTATATTTTTATTAATATTTACCGCCTCCGTATCTTAATAAATTCGCTTTAGGAAATTTAAAGAATATTATTAAGATTAATATTGATCAAATCAATTAACTTTATAAATGTTTTGGTTTTTTTATCTAAAAAAGAGGGGTAGAGGGTTATTTTACTGATTTAAGACGATTTTTGCACTTATTAGAAGCATGAAATATGTATAAGCTTACTCCGTTATTGTTTCTAATAAATAAATTAGATTAAAACGTTATTTGTCATAAAAAAGATTCTTCAATTTTTAATATTCTTTTACAACCTCTTTTAAATGATGAATTAACAATTCTAATTTATTCATTAATTAATAACGGATTATAGGAGATTCAATAACCTTAATTATTCTTTATTTATTCAATAAAAGTTATTTAATTGTTTAAAATTAGTTTAATTTGAAATGAGTAATAATTATCAAAATTTAATATAAATTATAAAATTATAAATGATTGCATTATTTTTTACTATAAACTAATCATATATATTATTAAAGTAATAATTAAATAATTAAAAAAAAAATATGGGATTTTTTTTTTAAGGGAATTGAATGAATGTACCCTCTAAAGTATAGGTTTTAAGATTCCAATTGTTAATCACACCAAAAGTGTTTAATGTACTAATGGTATCTGCGTAGTACCATTCACCATTCACATATAATTGAGCCCAAACATGATCATACCATCCATCTGAGAAGTCACAATATCCTTCCTGATATCTAGCTGGTATTCCAGCTGCACGAGCCAAAGCAACCACTAAATCTGAATGATCAACACAATTTGCAGTCATACTACTCAAAGTTCCAACAGCCCCATATTTGGTGCCGTAATAGAATGAGTAAGTAATATTATCCCTAACCCAATCAAAGATTGCAACCGCCTTAGCATAAGGGGTAGTTAAACCTTTAGTAATCGACGCTGATAGTGCATCAATAGTGGGATTAGTGGACTGAGCATAAGTGCCTGGTTGTAAATACGGTAGTAATGCTGCTGGTACATTTGACGGTGATGTTAATTTAACAACTCCGGGAGTAACTGAAACGTAGTTTGGTAATTTTTTATTCGTAAGGTAGAAGTTCATTATTTTGGAATAATCATAGATCAATGATTCATAACTTATTGATCCTAGTGATGTAGTGGCAAAGTTAGGTGCTCGTCCATATGAATTAATGAATGCCAATACTTTATTGGCGATGCTTATATATTCGGATTTAAGTATATCTCCACTTTGAAAATTGTCTGAAGGATTTGTTCCATTATTTACAGATCCAAGTGTTACTGAAGTTTTAGAACCAGAGTTAGTGTTAATTAAGTCTTGGGTTACAAGTTGAAGGAACTGTGGCATGGTAACATCTTGATTAGAGATGGTTACGTAATTGGGTAATCGGTGATTAGTGTTAACAAAGCTGTTAATTCTTGCTGAAGCATTGTTAATTTGATTTAATGTAAAAGTAGTTTTGGATACACTTGATGTACTAGGTGATCCACTGGCTAAGGTTTTATTGGGAGTATTAGAACTAGTATTAGTGTTATTAATTTTTATTGTTGTATTAGTATGTATTGTTTGATTTCCAGTAGTTGTTGTTGCAGATACGGTATTTAGACATAATGGTAGTGCTAAACTTAAACTAAAAATTATTAATATAGTATACAATAGTCTACTATTAATTTTACCGCCTCCATGTCCTATAAATTCTAATATAGAATTCAATAAGACTACTTAAGAATCAAATGCATATCTTATATAAAGTTTTTGATTTTTTTCTCACAAAAAGACCCTTATCCGACTCCTTTAATCATTTAAGATAAATCCAGAAGTAATTTGAAGAGGAAATACTCTATAAAGTTCAACCAATACCAATTTTAATAGTATGAATCAATTTAAAACATTATCTAACAAATAATAAATCTTCAATATCATTAAATTTCAATAATAAATATTCTAATTGATAAACAAAGTTCATTTAATATTATTAATTAGAAAAACTCTTTAATAATTAACTTATCCATATATTAAAAACTTATTATTAATTAAAACCCTAATTAACTAATCATAATAACTTAAACCACTAAATACTAAAAAAATAAATATTTAAAACTAATTATCAATTTTTTTTAATTAATTTACTATATAAATTAAAGGATGATTTATTCTTTAATTACTTGAATTCAACCAAAATGTAACCTTTAATAAAAATAGTACAAAAAAATATTTTTAAATTTCAATAATTGAATGAAAATAATATTTTTGATATTATTCCAAAAATTCTAAAATTCTTTATTATTACTTTTAAAAGATAAAATATTTATATGATTCATTATAAACGTTTAAATTACCAAGTGGTTTAATATTTTTAATCCACATTTATGGGGGGCGTAAAAATTAATCGAAAATTAATGTTAGCATTGATACTTTCACTATCAATGACTATTTTCTTAAATATAGTTGACGTATATGCAGTGACGGGAAATCAAACTACTTCTTCAAATAATACTAATATAAATGCAAACTTCACAGTAAAAGAAGTTAGTAACGCTTCATCCAGAGTCGCAAACCTCTCAAACACCTATAATATAACACCTAATTACGTGGAGATTTACAGTAATAATCAAATAGATTATCAAATATCATTACCCCAGTTTACTATACTCTTAACCAATAGTGTATTAAATGTCAATAATAACATTAAAACACCAATAACTCTTAAAAATGTAGCTTATCCAACAACACCAATAAATAACTTCAAAAGTGGTGTAATATACAAGGCAGAATACTTATCAATTGCACAAAACATTAAAAACTTCATTACAACCAATGGAAGAGTACCTAACTATATAAACACATCATTAGGATTAATGCGATACGAACCAGCAGTACTAATGTATTCAAAAATAATGAATTTCTATAACATCAATAATAGATTACCCAACTATGTAACCATGAGCGCCTGGAATGCTAACAGACCCGTTTACATCACATCCGATAATATTAACAATAATACAGTAGATACAGCTAGAGTTAATGATATAATCACTGAATTAAAAATGTTAGGTGTTCCTGCTTACGCTGAAGGAATCGGTCCAAGTGCTAGTATAAATGTTCTCGAGAATAATAAAATACCTGAAAATGCATTGGTTGTTAATATATTTGGCGGAGTTGATGCAGGATGTATATCTGAAATGACCGGTAACTGGTATAAATCTATAAAAGGCGAACGTAAAGTCTTCACATTATTACTAAGTACCTCAAGTGTTAGAATAACTGGTTTAAATTGGTTACAACGTGCACACGATGACAATTACGATCCACCATCATTTACAGGAATAGCTAGACCAGACCTCGACTTATTAAATAATGGATACGATTATATTGAAGGAATACTACCTAACGATATTCAATCCATGGTTTACTTTATTCTAAAGGAAACAATGACATAAAACACATATTTTTTTTTATAGATTAGAATAGATTATAATGAATATTAAAAAAAAATATCAATATTAGGCTGAAATGTGATAACAATAACCACTTTACTATTAATTATAGTTGCTATAGCAGTATTATTTGTTTTCTGGGTTATCTGGACCGATATCATAGGAGCAGGATGGGAACCCACCTCTAAAATACTAGTTAGAAAAATGTTAGAAATAGCTGAAGTCAACTCTGAAGATATACTATACGATTTAGGATCAGGTGATGGAAGAATAATCATAGAAACAGCTAGAAAATACAATGCAAATGCAGTTGGAATCGAAGCAGACCCACTCAGATACATCTGGTCTAAACTAATGATACTACTTTACGGTGTAAACCAAAAAGTAAAAGTTATTTGGGGTAACTTCTTCAACAAAGACTTAACCTCAGCAACAATCGTAACATTATTCCTCTCATCAAAAGCCAATCAACAACTAAAAACTAAATTACAAAATGAATTAAAACCAGGAACCCGTATAGTATCCTATTATTGGACTTTCCACGAATGGGAACCCGTTAAAGAAGATAGAAAAGATAAAATCTACATGTACATTATTGGTAATACTTAGACCATTATGTCTAATAAAAAAAATTGATGAGTATGAAAATAAACTCAAAATATAAAATATTAAAATAAAACATATAAAATTGTGGTGTAAAAATTTATGAGAGTATGGGTCGAACGCAGAGTAGAAGTCACA
>JACWMK010000143.1 GCA_015661405.1 Methanobacterium sp. | reverse complement strand
CTCATTTCTTTAATATTTATCCTGATTTTTATTTTATTTGAATCTGGAGCTATGTAATCACTCAAAGCTTCATAAAAATCAGTTATACACCAAAATAATATATCCAATCCATCTGTAAGCCGTTTAAATGTAATATCCCCATTTAATTTTAATAATAGTGAAACATTATCTTCCTCTTGATCTATTTTAATATAAAATTTACAAAGTAATTCTTCTTTAACTATTTGAAAAGATAGTCTATCTTCTTTTGATTCCATATATTCTAATTTAAAATCCTTAAAAGAAAAATCTAACCTTTCTCTCAAAGTTAAAATATAATTATCTTTCTCAAGTAGGTTATTTAATAAGTTGTACGATTTTAATATTGATGTGGGGTAATTTGTATTCCTTAAATGGAATTTTTGTTGGTATCGTTTAAACGGAAGGTAGAATTTTGGTGGTGCAATTAATTTTAAAATTTCCCAAATAATTATACTTCCAAGACCAATACCAATCGGAAGTAAAACCGTATAAACGTAATCTACTGTCATTTTTATCCCCTTATAATAACTGATCCCTTATTATTATATCAATTATGTTAGAGCATTTTATAAGTATTGTGGATTATTATTCTAAATCTTCAAATCTAGTTAAATCTTTATTATTTTCTAATTTTTGTTTTACTTTATCTTCAAATTCTGTTTGAGTTATAACTCCTTTTTCTATCATCAAATCAACTAAAGATGTTAACATGTCTTCTAATATCTCTATATCTTCTTTTACCATCATTCCACCTTCTTTAAAACCATATTTTTTCCTTCTATTTCTAATTCAAATTCATCTTTGTGTTTATATCCCTGCAATTCAACTATCTTTTTTGGTATTGAAATTCTGAATTGTTTACCTTCTTTATCAGAATATAATTTCACTTTAATTGCCATGTCTATTTTTAGACCTATTATTATATATGAATTTAACTATTTTATAAGTCTATTTTTAGACCTAAATATTTATATACTATAAAAGACTAATATTAAGTAGGGGATGAGAAAAATGCTATGTAAAAATTGTGATTCTGCAAATATAGTAAAAATTGGTAAAGTTAACAACAAACAAAGATACCGATGCAAAGCTTGTGGTAAAACATTCATAAATAATGATAATTTCGCAAATATGAGAACACAAAAACACATCATAGCAATTGCAATGGATTTATATTTCGATGGAATGAGTGTACGTAAAATCCAAAGACAAATAGAATATATCTTCAAAGTTAAAGTTTCACAGGTAGCAATTTACAAATGGATAATAAAATACTCCACATTAGTTAAAGAATATGTTGACACTCTTCAAGCTGATTTAGGGGATACATGGCACGTGGATGAAACTGCCATAAAAGTTAAAGGTCAGCAAAAATGGTTCTGGGAAATCATTGATAAAAAAACTAGATTTATGGTAGCTGAACATCTCTCAAAAACTCGAACAACTAAAGACAGTATAGAATTATTCAAGGATGCACGTAATAGAGCTATCAAAAAACCTAAACTTATTTTAAGTGATGGTTGCTTCGCATATCGTAAAGGATTTAGCAAAGTATTCTGGGATCATCATAGAAGTTGCCAATTAATACAAAATGTTGGAATCAATGGCAGAAGAAATCAAAACATTGTTGAACGGTTACATGGCAGTTTAAAAGACATGTTGAGGTCTAGAAGAGGTATGAATGATGAAGCAAAAACTGAGGCCATGTTAGATGGTTGGTTTGTATTTTACAATTTCTTAAGACCTCACAGTTCTTTAGGTGGTAAAACACCTGCCGAAGTTGCTGGAATAAAATTAGATTTGACTAATAGGTGGGAAAGCTTGATAGATTTAGCTATAAAATGGAAAGCAGAGAAATAGTATTAAAATGAGGGAGGTGATCTACTTTGCAGAGTAGATTGAATCACCATCTTGTTTTTTACGACATACCTCCCTTATTGTAATAAACCCAAAAAACATTTCATGTTCAATTTTTTAGATTTATTACTAAATTCCAGAGAACTCAAATACTTTTGGAATATACAACCTAATTTATGATACTTACATATATAAATATTTTTATTTATACTAAAAAAAATGGTTTAATCTATTTATAGTATTATAACATAAATATTTATTTGCCAATCCTTTTTTAAGAGTCAATGGTTGCAGCCATTGGCTCGGATTGAAACGCAAGCCACCAGAGGGCTCAAATATGAATAGGAATATATATTGGTGGGGGAGGTGTTTATATGCACCCAACTTACCTAGGAGTGTACATTCCATAAGCTCCTAGAGGGGTAACCCCCTCTTACCACCTTTTTTTAATAAATCCTCAATCTAAATGAATTTTCCTATTTTTCCTATAATCACTTTCTAAAATTATTCCTCCAAACTCTTTATGGTCATAACCCCCTATAATTGCTAAAAAATAGAAATCATTTAGTGTTATTTTTAATGCATGGTGAGTTTTATCAAGTTCTTCTATGAAACATTCTAAACATAAAATACTTCCTTCATGCCAGGGTTTAGGGAGTTTAGCCCATAATTCATCTTTAACAGAATAACCA
>JACWMK010000015.1 GCA_015661405.1 Methanobacterium sp. | reverse complement strand
CAGAGAAGAAGATTGCAGTATCTGCAAACAAAGTATCAGTACAATTAAAGCATTCAATTTGAATTATTTTATGATTAGTTGTTGAGAGCAATGAGGCATAGTTATGGCATCATGGATGAACGTAAGATATTGTTATACAAACCACATTTATTCTTGAAAGGCAATAACCTATTAATATTCCCTAGTAAAGACTTCCATAAGTGGCACGGTGATATAAAAGAATATATAGATGGCTTATACCAAATAAACTCTATAAATCTGGAAAATGGTAAATCCATTAACATAAACGAGCTTAATTTGGCTTCAGGTTTACTTACTAATATCACAGAGGAACTGGAACATTTATTCGACGCCAAAAGAGTATCCGATTTCTCCTTCCAATATGTCTCTACTCTCGATGAGAAATACACAAAACGGAGGGAAAATTGGTACACTAGTGATATGATGAAATGTGATATGAGAATCCCTGTTAAACCATCCATTACTCCATGGATTCAGCACCAGAATATGATGGAAATAATAGACCAATCTGCTAAAGAGTTCACTATGGTTCGTAGGAAGAAGTCAAAGGAACTCACAGATCCCTCAATTAATGAAAAGCGGATTTAGATATGGAATGAATATATTAGGAAATAATCGATATGGATACTAAAAAATTCGTGTTGTTGGACATTGATTACATCACTAAAAACAAAGTAGCAGTTATAAGATTATTCGGTAAATTACTTGATGAAGATAATGATTCATCAATAATTGCACTTGATAAAAGCTTCAAACATTACATATACGTTCTTCCTAATGATTTTAATGATTGTATAGAAGAGTTAAGTAAATTTGAACTTCTTAAAGTAGAGAAAGTCCATAAAAACGATCTTAAAGAATCGAAAGATTTCTTGAAAATAACATTTAACCATCTAAGAGATTTAAATAAGTTAAAAAAGAAAATATTGACTTTACAGACGGTAGATGACATTCGAGAGCATGATATTACATTCTATCGCAGGTATCTTATAGATAAAGGGTTATTCCCTATGAGTACAATTGAAGTAAAGGGCCATTGTACTAATTCCAGACAATTCCCACAATATAATAAAACATGTATCTTTGAAATCGAGAATCAACCTAAACAGTTGGAATCCAGCTTACCCAAACTCAATATTCTGAGCTTTGATATATTGGCATGTAATCCTAAAGGCATGCCCGTAGTTCATGAAGATTCTATTAGTATGATTAGTTTTTCCAGTAATCAGGGTTTGCGTAAAGTATTATCTACGAAGAGTTCTTCCATGGATTTTGTTGAAGTAGTGTCTGATGAGAGTGAATTGTTAAAAAGATTTGTTCAAATCATTAAATCTGAAAATCCAGACATAATCACTGGCTACAATTCGGACAAATTTGACTTTCCTTACATTAAAGAAAGAGCTGACCGATTAGGTATATCACTCAAATTGGGAGTTGATGGATCAAAACTTAAGTTTATAACAGTTCCTAAAAAGGCCGCACTGATTAAAGGACGTATTCATATTGATCTTTACAGAATTGTGCGCAAACATCTTCAATTAAATAGCCATACACTCCAAAGCGTTTATCAGAAGCTTTACGGGGAAGATAAAATCGACATTCCTATGGACCAGATATACACTTGCTGGAATGATGATGGTGAAAAAAGAGAGAAACTTTTCAGATATTCCCTGGAAGATGCTATTGCTATTAGAAAAATTGGAGAAAGAATGCTGCCCATTAGTATAGAGCTTGCTCGGATTGTGGGACAACCATTATTTGAAATTGTCAGACGGGGGACTGGAACTCAGGTGAAGTGGTATTTAATCCGTAAATCCTATGAACTTGGTCATATTCTTCCAAATGAACCTGGGATATTTGAAAGGAGCGTGGTGGGCGGATATGTGGAAGAGCCAGTACCGGGCTTACATGAAAATATTGTTTACTTTGATTTTAGGAGTCTTTATCCTAGTATAATAGTCGCTAAAAATATTTCTCCGGAAACCTTATGCAAAGATGGTGATGAAGAAACATGTCATATTGCACCGGAATTTGGATATAAATTCAAAAAAGAACCAATAGGCTTTATACCTGCAGCCACATCCCAAATTTTGAACGATAGAATACGAATTAAATCTATGATGAAAGAATCCACGGATCCTGTGGAAAAACAAATGTTAGACTTCAGACAAGAAGCACGAAAAACACTAATCTCTACAATATATGGGCTGTATAATCATCCCAAATATCGTTGGTATTGTATAGAGGCTTCAGAGGCTATTACCGCATGGGGAAGGGAATTCTTGAAAAGAACCATGGAAGAATCTAAGGAATATGGTTTGAAACCAATATATGCCGATACTGATGGATTCTATGCAACCTATATTGGAGCATTAGAAGATTAAAAATTAATTAGAGTATTATTCGAATCTAAAACAAAAATAAATCTCATTTTTTTATTAAATCCTATCAAAGAATTGAAATATTATTTTTGATATAATATTTAAATGATAAGTATGATAAAAATTAAACGAGCTTACCAGCCTGCAGATGAGGGTGATGGCTTTAGAATCCTTGTGGATAGATTATGGCCTAGGGGAGTTTCTAAAGAAAGGGCAAAAATAGACCTTTGGTTAAAGAATGTTGCACCGTCTAATGAATTACGTAAATGGTTCACTCACGACCCTGAACGATGGGGAGGATTCCAGGCTAAATATAGGGAAGAGTTAAAGGATAAAATAGATATTTTGAAGGAAATAAAAGATAATGATAAGGAAGAATCAATGATTACTCTGGTTTATGGGGCTAAGGATGAGGATCACAATAACGCAGTGGTTTTAAGGGATTTGCTTAAAGAATTTTAAGTAACGTGATAAAAGCTGTTGAATGGATTTTCAACAAATTTATTTTACTCGAGTTTATATTTTTCGTTGCTATATTTTTTTCTGTTGCAAAACCTTTTTCACAATAAATTAAACTATTCAGCCAATATTTCAATTTCGTTGGGGCAGTGTAAGCATAAACATCCTTTTTTTTTAATACTGCATTTTGTACTTTCCCTTTAACAAAAAAAGTCTTTCATTATTTTTATCCAAACATTTCATTTTATACTGGGCATATTGGACAACGACATCTATTTGCATTTTCTTCTGTATCTGGTACTACTTTTTTTTCAGACATTTATTCAGGACAATAATTATATTTTGAAAAAGGAAAGAATTTTTAAAATAATTTATCGTCCTTTTTCATCTGCTTTCCAGCTAGCCCATAATAATGCTATTAATATAATTATGCCTATTACTGAGCCAATAATTCCGCCAGTGGTTCCGAAGGCGAATTGTCCAATAAATGCCAGTGCGAATAAAATAATTATACCGATAAGACCAAATATTATTAATCGTATAATTGTTGTTTCGAAAATGAGGAAAGGTGACTTGTATCTGTTATGTTCTTCTTCAAAATTTTTAGTGTTTCTTGCTTCTTCTTCTACAGTATCTTTAGGGGTTTCTTCTGATTTTTTATTAGTTATTTCGGGAACTTCTTTCTTTTCCTCTGGCATATTTTTTCAACTCGTAAATTAAAATTTTTTTTTATGAAGAAAACATTTGATAGTGTATTATATGGTGTTGATTCAAATTATAATTTATTATTATATTATTATTAAATAATATTAAAAAGTATAAAGGGTTCTATTTTTTTTTTAACTCTTTAAATGTTGAAAAATGGATCTTCCAGTGCCATACAATTTCGAATGTAAAAAAAAAAAATTTAAAACAAACTATATTTAAATTTTAATATTGGATAAAAATTATGCACGATTAGATTCTATTGAGGGGATTATACTATTTTTAAAGCCTAATATCAAAGATTACACTTCAATAAAAAATTTTTTTTTAGAAAAGTATATCCTTATTACTTCTAGACTTACTGATGTAGACTAACAAAATATGGGTGGGGGATGAAATATAAAAATGAATAGAATTAAACTTACTAAAATTAATTTTACGATGTTTACATTAGTTTTGATAGGCTTAACGGTTATTTTAGCTTTTTGCATGGGAAATGCAGCAGCCACAACCAATACAACCCCTGTTAATTTAACTTCATCCAGTGCTAACACTCTTACCACCTCAAATGTAACGGGCCTCGTGAATAGTTCACAACCGAAATATCAGGACAACAATCAGAATACTGGTCAATCACAATACACGGGACCATCAACCAATACCACTAAATGGATAGCAAACGTAACCAATGATGATTTGATGTCTCCAGTAATAGGTAGTGACGGAACCATCTACATTGGGACTCGTTTTAGTGATGGTTTATTTGCATATAACCCTAACGGGTCACTGAAATGGGCTTACAGGGATGTAGAGGGTATGACTACAGTTCCAGCTATCGGTAATAATGGAACTATTTACTTCGGAACAACTGATGGTTTGATAGCTTTAAATCCTAACGGCACACTGAAATGGATATATACAACTCCGGACTCTAGTTTCACTCAATCACCTCCATCTATCGGATCTGATGGAACCATCTATATTATTGACTACTTAAACTATAATGAAAATACATATAGTGCTTTATACGCGATAAATAGTAACGGAACTAAAAAATGGAGCTATAATATTCCGTCTATTGATGGCAGTGGATTAGGTATTATTCAGTCCCAAGTTATGGGTTCTAATGGAATAATTTATATTCAAGGATATTACCAAAGCAGTGTGAACAGCTTTTTATATGCTATCAATCCCAACGGTACATTAAAATGGAGTTATAATAATATAGAAGAAATTACAACCACACCCTGCATTGGATCTGATGGAACCATCTACTTGGGAAGTGATGTAGGTTATTTATACGCGATAAACTCTAACGGCAAACTAAAATGGAGTTATAACACTGGAAATTATATAACGGTGCCTCCTGTTATTAGCAGTAAAGGAATCATCTACGCTATAGTTGGTCATTATAATACCAGTACGGATACAACATACTCTACCTTACTGGCATTGAATACTAACGGCACACTAAAATGGGCGAAAACTATCAATAATTTATTAGATAATGCTGCAACCATCGGAGCAGATGGAACATTATACATTACTGGAGGTGTAGCTGGCCAGCATTATGGTACATTATATGCAATCAACCCCAACGGTACACTGAAATGGATTTACCAAACCACTTATGATATAGATTCCACTCCAGCTATCAACTCTGATGGAAACATCTACTTCGGAACCTGGGATGGTAAATTATATGCCCTTCAAGATTTAACACTCACCAATACCACTACAATTAAAAATACTAGTACAACTACTACCCCGATAAGTTTCACAAGCGCTGAGATTAACAATGAATCATCATATTTAATATATTATGTCGAAACCAATAGTAGACTACCAAGTTATGTAACAATAGCTAACCATTCAGTTAATATGCCTGAGTTCCTGCAATTAATCACTGCAAACTTATTAAATATTAATAAAGGATTAAATACACCTTTAAATCTTAAAACTGTTAATAATACATCCGCCAGCACGGAAACCATCACAGGCGGGGAATTACTGAAATCTGAGTATCTGTCAATTGCTCAGGATATAGTAAACTATATTAACAGTACTGGAACCGCACCAAGCTATGCTTCAACATCTCTTGGTAAAATAAATTTCAATAATCTAGTTTACATTTACTGTAAAATACTGAACTTCCAAGTTAATAATCAAAGACTACCTAATTATGTCACGGTAAAACCGTGGAGTACTATTACCTCAACAACATCAGCGGCAGTTTTATATACTATTGCACAGAAAGACGCGCAATTCATGGATATTCAGGGTGTATCTGATGCTACTAGCTTAATTCAATTAGGATACGGTGACTGCTGGGCGAATTCAGAATGGTTATACGATGAATTAAATGCTGCTGGAATACAAGCTCGAATAATGGGTTATGTTGATGATGGATATGGAGTTGGATATCGACACGCGTGGGTTGAAATCTATACTATTAATGGATGGCAATCATGGGATTATATAGGGACTAATTCTCAACACTACGGTAATTTAGTTACGGGTACACCATTTGTTCTTATAGCTGCCAGTAAACAAAAGGCAGATATACTCAGCACAGGATATTAGAATAAGTTAACAAGAAAAAGGGGAATGTAATAGACCATCCTATTATCCAAATTTACTTTTTCACAAAATAACTTTTTTTGTATTATTTTTTTTTTAAAATTGAAAATTTATGATTGTAAATAAAAATATATTCAATTATTTATTAAATTTATATTCCATTTCTAAAAAAAACGGAATAAATTTATGGTAGTTTTAAAACTCCAAAAAAGGCTATTACAAGTCTAATCGAATGGTAAAAATTGAGGTGAGCTGTAAATATTACTATTTTAATAAAGTTGCGATAGAATTAACTTTTAGGAAAAACATATTAAAATAATATCAAAGAGGGGGTTGATTTTAGATATGCGTAAATCTTCCATTAATCATGATGAAAAATTAGAAAGATATGTTCGTCCAGTAAAGGAATTATGGGAAATGTGGGGTCCTCGGGTGAAAATGGGGATTTATCCATTTACTTATGCTTCATATGATGATATGGAGCAAGTTATGACTAGTCTTACCTCATATGATCATGATAAATGGGTGGCTGCTTTCACTTCCCTCGCCAAGCCATATGAAGATAAGGCAGGTCAGGCGGAAAAAGATGGCGATGCACAAGAAGCTAAAGAGAATTATTTAAGAGCTTATCAATATTATAGGCTTGCTCGGTATCCGACAATTAATTCGGATGTTAAAAAGGAGGCTTACAGAAAGTCGCAGGAAATGCTTTTGAAAGCTTCACAGTATTTTGATGTTCCTATAGAACGAGTGGAGATACCATTCAAAGGAAGAGATGGTGAAGGCGATAAGATTATTGCTTATTTAAGAATTCCTAACACGGGTATTGCATCGTTTCCTTTACTCTTTACTTGGGGTGGAATTGATGGTTTCAAAGAGGAGGGTCTAGTGTCGGAAAATGTTAATGATTCTGCTTTACAACATGGATTAGCAACTCTGACAATTGACGGACCGGGGGTTGGTGATTCACCAATCAAGGCTTCAGAAGATTCGGAGAGATTGTTTGGAGCAGTACTTGATTGGGTTGATAAGCAGGAAGGCTTGGATTCTAATCGAGTGGGTGTTTGGGGTTTTAGTTTTGGTGGTTACTGGGCGGTTAAAGTTGCACATATTTATAAAGAGAGGATAGTTTGCGCAGTAGTTCAAGGCGGACCCATACACTATGCATTTGAACTTGACTGGATTAAGAAGCAGGAGAGAGGTGAATATCCTTTCGAATTCTTTGAAACAGTCAGTTATGCTTTCGGTTTGTCAGGTTATGATGAGTGGGTTGAATATGCACCTAAACTTTCACTTCTCAAACAAGGTATCATAGATAAGCCAAGTGCACCATTATTACTTGTTAACGGAATACATGATTCAGTAATCCCTATCAAAGATTGTCACTTATTATTTGAACATGGTAATCCTAAATGTGGTAGATTCTATGATGCTGGACATATGGGATTCACTAGGGATACTTTTCAAACAATAATGAATTGGATATATGGAGAGTTAAAAATATAATTTTTTTTTTGAGAGTTAAATTTAGCTAGAAATAGTTTTTTGAGCAGACTACTGAATGTGGAGTAATATGGGTGTAAATTTGGAAAAACTATTTTTAAAGAAATGACAATATAGTATATATTCAAAATTATTTGAATTAATCTTTATTTGAGTAATGGGAATAAATTTTTAATAACTTCTCTCAAAGTATTTCTTCTATTAAGTTTTATAATTAACTTAAATTGATTTAGGCTATTGTTCTGGGATAGGATTGAAGGAAACTGTTCTAATAGGTGGTTTTTTTAATGACTTTAACTCGAGATATTATAATTTATGCAGTTGTCATAATTTTTGGAGTAATTCTAGCTACACACTTGAATGTGGTGGTTTCTGGGAGTATGGAACCTGTTTTTTATAGGGGAGATATTGTAGCCATTGAACCAGCTAATTTTTTCGGTATACAAGAATTTAACACTAGTGATTTAAATGTGGGAGATATAGTCGTATACAATGCTACTTGGTATCCTGCTCCGGTTATTCATCGGGTTATCTTTAAAGGTACAAATCCTCAAGGACAATTATATTATATTATTAAGGGAGATAACAATCCTACAGCAGATCCGGATCCAGTTTATCCAAATCAAATAGAAGCTAAAGTAATTACATATGGAGGTAATCCTGGTCAGAATCCTATAGTAATACCAGATATAGGTTATATCACTATTTGGATTAGAGGTATTCCTCAGTCAGATTAAAAAAAAAATAAATATGTTTTTTTATATTATTAGAAAGTTTAATGGGGTTAATTATGTCTGATAAAAATGAGAATAGAAGCTCGGATAATATTATATTTCCTAATTGGGTTACTATTGGGGCTTTAGATTTTTCCTCAACTGAGTTTAGATTAGTGGGAGATGCCGATAAAAAAGAAGAAATTCATTATGAAATTGGTGGACTGGTGGGTGGATTTACTGTTGAAGAAATTAAGATTTCAGATTATAAAATTGAAATTACTTTAAAGAATCCTGAGAAAGGATTTGTTCAGGTTTACCCTACTAATATGGTGAAATATAAGTATAATCTGCCTTAAAAACATTAAAAAAAAATTAGTTATCTGTTCTTTTTTTTAGCTGTGAGTTAATATTTTTTATCTTAAAAAAAAAGAATATTAAATTGGAAATAAAATTTTATACAAATTTTATTTTGGTTTCCATTCACGAATCTGGAGGGGAATATCACTTTTTTCATCATATGATTTTATAATAAGATTTTGAACAGAACGTGTACAATTTTCAAGAGATTTAATGGAATTTTTATCGTATTCCATTCTTGTAATAGATTCTAAGACTAATGATTCAGCTTTAACTTTCTCATCTGCACTGAGAACTTCAGGTTTATCAATACGGTTTGTAATAAACTGAAAAAAATCTGTACATTCTTTTTGAAGCACTTTATGGCTCATATTCTTAAGTTCATCTTCATATGTCAAGTTTTAATCAACCCCAAATGTTTCATATTGCATAAAAGTAATTTAATCTTATCTTTAAATCTATAAGACAGAATAATTAGAGCCCATGATAAAATTTTTATTTAAAAAATTATTTTTTTTTACTAAACTTGTTTATCTTTAAACAAAGGTGGCTTGGGGGTTTTATATTTTTTTGGTAAGTTAAGATAATATTCTTTTATCAAATTCACTGCATTTTGATATTCTTCTGTTGTATTTGGTTTACGTATTAATAAATTTGGACAGTCTTTAATTTTAACTTCTTCCCTTTCTTCATCTAAATAAATTAAAATAACTGTAGGTATGCATTTTATATCTTCTCTTTGAGCAATTACATCTAAGATTCCTGATCTAAATTCCGTACGGTAACTATCAATATCCGTGATTATAATATTCGGTATAGGGGTGAATTGATATTCCCCTCTTTGGAATATCATTTTCAATGCTTCATCCTGATTTCCAGCAAAATGAATATCATTTAGAATCTTAGATTCATTTAAAGCTTTAAAAAATCCCCTTAAATTCTCAGGATCTTTCCCAACGAACAGTAATTCAAATGGTTTAATTATCGTTTTCATGAATTCACAATCCAATTATTATGAATAAAAATTCATTAATTTAATCTATTATATCTTTTTTATAATATTATTAATTTTATCTAAATTATAATAAAAAGTTAATAATTCATATTGATTCTATATTAAAGAGTTACATTTTCTTATGTTAACTTTAAAACTATCTTTTGATGGTAATTTATAGTTTAAATCATAATTAAATTAGAAAAAATGGGAGTTTAATTTGAATAAAAATTTTATGAATTAGTTTTAGTATTATTTAATTATTTTTTAATAAGTCCCAGCTTTTCATGTTTTGCTGTGATTTCATCAGCCATTGCATCTATTTTCTTGTAATCTTCATCCTTAGGGAAGCCTTTTATAATTAATGGTGTGATCATTTCAACTCTTAAGCTACTAATCATTTCCGTGATTTGATCAAGCATTCGACCGCCCCATCCATAGGAACCCATTACTGAAACATATTTTAACTTGGGTCTAAGGGCGTTTGCCAGGTAGGTGGCATATACTACACTGGGATGTGGACCGGTTAAGACTGTGGGTGAAGCTATAACCATAGTGGTAGCGTCCACTAATTCTAAAGCTAATTCACCCGCATCATTATAGGTTAAATTCAATGGTTTAACTGTTAATCCTCTTTCAATTAAAGAATCCACTAAATAATCCACCATATTCTGGGTGCTTCCGTGCATGGATATGTAAGGTATGACAACATCATTTTTAGTGTTATCTGAAGTCCAATCTTTGTAGGCATCTAATATAAATTCTGGTTTATTGTATAGTGGCCCGTGGCTGGGTGCTATAATCTGAATTTTTAGGTTATTCAGCTTCTCCAGATTTTTTTGAATAATGGTTCTAAAGGGCATCATTATCTCGGCGTAATATCTTTTAGCTGACTTGTAAATATCTTCAGCTGCGAATAATTCACTGGTTGCCAAGTGAGAGCCGAAGAAATCACATGAGAATAGTATCTGGTCTTCTTGTAGGTAGGTTACCATTGTATCTGGCCAGTGCACCCAGGGAGTTATAAGGAACTTTAATGTTTTACCTCCGAGATCTAAGGTTTCATCATCCCCTACAACTTTGAATTTTTCATCGGGTATTAGATGAAATTCAATTAACAAGTCTTTACATTTGGAGTTGGTGATGATAATGGCGTTAGGGTATCTATCAAGTATTCTAGGTATGGTTCCGGAATGATCCTGTTCTGCATGGTTAATTATAAGGTAATCAATGTCAGCATCTAACTTATTTAGGTTATTTAATAATTCATCTGCTTTAGTTGGATCAACTGTATCTATAAGGGCTGTTTTATTACTGCCTTTTAATAGATAGGAATTATAACTGGTTCCATCTGGTATTTGAATTAGTTCATCGAAAATTCTTCTATTCCAGTCTTTCACACCTACAGAATACACATCATTTTTTATTTTATAAATCATTTTTTAAGGTCACCTCTATAGATCTTTATTTAGGTTTTTTTTACTTAATAGAAGGCTGAATTTCCATTATAATTGTAATAGCTAGACTAATTGAGCCTTGTATTATTAAGATACTGAGGCTCAATTAGGATGGAATTATTGAAATTGAATGGGAATACCGGTATAAGTAATATACTGCGGTGAGAGAGAAAATAATTTAAAATTATTTTCGTTAAATGTCGGAACCATTCCTGGATGGTATTATAGAAGCAAGAAATTTCTAATAATAGTTATATATTATTGCCTGATTAATGATACCTAAGATTTCATTAAGAACAGTGGGCTAATATTAACAGATCATGTCTAGGTTAAGCAGTTAAACGAACCTAATAATATTGCCTTCTTTCCATATGAATTCATTTTTCCCTATTTACATTACAGTTATATTCAATAATTTATTAATAATTTGTCTTTTTATTCCATATCTATAGACCCGTATGTCTTCTGCTTAAAGTTCTTAGCAAATTATTACGCATGTTTAAGGTCTTCAGACATAGATATACCATAATTTAATACCAAATAGTTTAAGAAAAATACTAGTGTTAAAAACTAGACTAACTAAATTTATTTTAAACGCTTTATAGAATCTAAAAATTGATTTTTATGGGGATAAATTCTACCTCTGCAATTTTAATGAAGTTGGGTTTAGATATATTAACGAAGAGTAGTTAAAATCAATCAATTCATGGTTAACTTAATATATAATGAAATATTAGGAGTTATTTATAATTTAAATATTAATGATAAAAATAGATATTAAATTAGAGGGATGATAAAAATTGATTAGTAGAACAATTTTGATTTTATTTATTATAGTTTACTTTATAATATTATTTTGCTTAGATTACGCATTCTTTAGGCGTTTTTACTGGAAACGTATAATATTCATTATTGGAATGATTGTATTGTATTTCTTTATATTTTATGTAGTCATATATTAAGATTAGTTGGATATTTGAACAATCAATGGATAATTACGGGATAATAATTACAGTATTAGAAGAAAATAAGTTCATTTAATTTAGGATGAATTATAAGGACTATAATAAAATTTTTTTAAATCGTATTTGCTATTGATGAGGGAATGATTGAACAAAAATTAAATATATTATCCCTATAGTGGTTTTATTTCTTATCATATTCACTGTAGATTCCTTATTCTTTAGGCATTTATTCTGGGAACGTTTAATCAGTAATATTATAATTGTTGTAGTGTTTTTTGCTTTATTTCTTAAATATATAAATAAATGAGTAACGTGAAGTCTACTCTCATTTATATTTTTTAAAATTGAGATTTAGCTCATAAAATCCCTAAAAAAAAGTTGTGGTTCAACTTCATCATCAAAAAGAATAAAAATCCAATTATTTGCATAGAATCAAGTTTCAGGGTAATTTGATTATTATTAAAGCAAATAAACCCTTTTAAAAGTATTTTTATAATATTAAATGAAAAATGTACTTTGAACCTTAGTATGTTTACTATGATTTCTTTTGTAATTCTTTTAAAAGTTTGTTGAATCGTTTATCAGACTCAATTACTCCTTCCTCCATTCCTGTACTGATTATCAGATCACGATCCTCAACAGATGGGGTTATAGATGTGTCTGTTACTTTGGTTTTACCCTCAAAATCTTCGAATATTATTATTTCAAGCACTACATGGCCAGGCATACCTTCAAATTCTTCTGTTTGTACAATACGTTCAGATGCTAAGATTTCGTGATACACACCATGGAAGGTGACTTCTATGCCATTGGGAGTATGCTGTGTAACTCTATATTCTCCACCAGTTCTCACGTCCATTTTTTCAACGGTTGTTTCAACGTTTTCAGGTCCCCACCATTGAGGTCTAAGCTTAGGATCAGTATAGGTCTTCCACACGAGTTCACGTGGTGCGTCATAAATATGTGTGATGATGATCTCTTGTTTTTCAGGTTCAGCTAATAAATTAAATTTTTTCAAAATTATACCCCTCATTTTTATGTCAAAATAAATTATTATTTTGATTTAGCCTTAAAAATGAATTATTTCAACTTTAATAACCTTAATTTATATTTTTGAAAGTAATAAAAATTGTGTTTAAAACTAATAAAAAAATCTACTCGATAATTCAAAAATGGTTTAATAGATATCAATTAATGAAAAGTTATTATTTTGTTACATTAACAAATTTAAAATTCTCAACATCAAATAAGCCTTTATCACTTATCTTCAATTTTGGAATCACTAGAAGTGCCATGAAAGACAATGTCATGAAGGGTGCATATAGTTTACATCCCATATCTTCCACAATTTCATTCAATATACGACTATCCTGAGACACTTCCTCTACATTCCTATTACTCATCAATCCTGCAACTGGAAGCTTCACTGATTTATGGTATTCATCTGAAACTGCAACCAGTCCTCCATTATTTTCTACTAATTTATTAACAGCATATGCCATGTCTTTACTACTAGTACCAACAACAATAATATTATGGGAGTCATGGGCAATGCTTGATGCAATTGCACCTTCCCTGAGTCCAAAACCATGTACAAACGCGTTACTTATATTTCTATGACCATATCTCTCTACAACACTGATTTTTAAAATATCATTTTCTACACTCGACTTTATTTTACCATTAGCAACATTTAAAACAGCTTCAGATTCATTGGTGATTAATTGACCTTCCCTAACTTCAATTACTCTGACTATTTCTTCTTCATTAAAACTTAAGATTTCAAAATCTCCAGGTAATTTAACATCTAAATTAAAAGATTTTTCCAATTCAAGTGGTTTAACTGAAAATAAAACTTTATTATCATTTGCTACAAGATTTCCGTTAATAAAAACCTTTTTTACATTGAATTTTTCAAGATCATCCACCACTACAATGTCTGCTGGTTTTCCAGGGGAAACACCCCCTCGGTTCAAGTTATAATGATTACTGGGATTAAGAGTAACCATTTTAACAGCTTCAATTGGATCTAAGCCTAATTCAACAGATTTTTTTAGCATCACGTCTAAATGACCCTTTAAGAGATCCTCAGAATCTTTATCATCGGATACGATGAAGTCTCCTCCACCTGAAACCAGATCCTCCAAATTTTGAGCAGAAGAACCTTCACGAAGCATTATTTTCATTCCTAACCTTCTCTTCTCAACTACTTCTTCTAATGTAGTGCATTCATGATCAGTGGATATGCCAGCTTCTATATATTTACAAAGATCGGAACCTGAAAGCAGGGGAGCGTGACCATCTACTGGTTTTTTATATTTATGAGCTAGATTGATCTTTTCGGTGACTAATGGATCTTCGGCTAAAACTCCGGGGAAATTCATCATTTCCCCCAGTGCAACTATATTATCTTGTTTAAGTAGTTTATTTATTTCATTGGAGCCTATAATTGCCCCGGATGTCTCAAAATCTGTGGTGGGTACACAGGATGGTGCTGTGAAGAAGAAGTTTAAAGGTACTGATGTGGCATCTTTCATCATATATTTAATTCCATTTAAACCCATGACATTGGCTATTTCATGTGGATCCGTGATTACTGAGGTTGTGCCATGTGAAACTACAGCTTCTGCAAATCTTGAAGGAGTTAGCATGGAACTTTCAATGTGAATATGAGCATCTATGAATCCTGGTAAAATAAAATCTTTAAACTCTTCTTTAACAGGTTTAATACACTTTATAATTCCATTTGTAAAGTGAATTTCTGCAGAATAGATTTCCTCGGTGAATAAATTTAATAGATTACCTTTAATCATGAAATAGCTTTCCTCTATAATTTTAAAGTTTTAAAATCTTAAATGGGGATATCTTTTTTTCATATACTTCAAAGAGAATGGATAAATAATTTTTTGTAGAATATTGAAATTATAAAATGATTTTAAATATTTATGGAGTCAGTTGAGTTATGGATCCTGTTTATGATGAATGAGTAATCTTTGGAACTGAATTTTTCCCATATATATCTATTAACTATACTGGCTTTTAATTTTTTATTAAAATAATTTTCTGCATCTTTAACGTAATCTGTATCATTTATTATACTTTGTGCTGCTAGAAATCCGGAGGTTATCGCATTCCTCATACCAAAACCCCAGAATAAATCCTGTAAACCTGCAGCTTCACCAACGTAAAGCGTTTCATCTTGCTTAAAAATATTCTTATTACTAAAACCACCATAACCTGCCATTTTTTTGGGATTTCGAATGTTAAAGTCAACTAAATTTGATATAATTGACTTTGTTTCCTTGAAACACTTTGATGCATCTTTAAATTTCCCAAACAATACAGTGGATAAGCATCCGTAAACCTTTTGCTATTAATAGATAGGAGTAACCATTATAGGCTGCGTGATTGTCAACGATGCCTATTGCCATATCATCAGCATCTGTTTCAAAGGTTATTCCTTTAGCTATAATGTATACTTCATTTTTATCAGGTCCAGTTGCCATAATATCTACATTTTCAGGTGGGGTCATTTTAAAATGTAAAGTAACTCCTAGATCTAATGCTGTTTTTTTTTTAATCCCTGGTCAAGACTTCCTTCAATATTTCCTCGGCGAACTAAATAAAAGGCAGGTCTGTTACATGAGAAATCCCAATTTTTTGTCCCGTTTGATATTCTAAGATTTTTAAATCCAGTGTAATTAAAATCAGTACATTTAATATTCATATCATGTAATTCATCTATTACATCTTTTTTACGAGACCAATTCTCCAATCCATGCAAATCTCCATTAAAACGGACACCAGTATCATAATTTTTTTCAAATACATCCAATTGATATTCTGCTTTAGCAAGGTTTATAGCTGCTGTTAATCCTGCTGGACCGGCGCCTGCGATTTTAATATTTTCAATGGACATGAAAATACACAGATTAAATTTTTTTTAATAAAAGATTTAATTCAAGCAGTGATTAGTTATTTCCTGATATAACATGGGCATAAACGCCCCAACATCAGTTACGATACCTACTACTTGGGCACTGCCTCTATCACTGAGTTTTGTAACGGTAGCTGGATTAATGTCCACGCAGATGCTTTTAACTTCGGAGGGTAGAATGTTTCCCATAGCTATAGAATGGAGCATAGTAGCAATCATGATTACCATATCCACACCTTTTATATGTTTTCTCATTTCATCTTGAGCTTCTATAACATCAGTTATAACATCAGGTAGTGGTCCATCATCCCTTATTGAACCAGAAAGTACAAATGGTACATCATTTTTAACACACTCGTACATTATTCCTTTTTTCAAAACACCTTTTTCTACAGCTTTTTTAATAGATCCTGCCTGATTTATCTGATTTATCGCGTAAATATGATGTCTATGTCCACGAGTTACAATTTCACCAGTATTGACGCATACTCCAAGAGAAGTACCATATAAAGCATTTTCTATATCATGGGTGGCCAGAGCATTTCCCGCGAAAACCACATCAATTATTCCCTCTTTAATCATCCGAGCTAGAATTGGTGCAGATCCAGTATGTACTATTGCAGGTCCACCAACCACTGCAATTTTACTACCATTCTCTTTAACTTCACGTATTTCAGAGGCTATCTTTTCAATCATGGATTTAAACGGTTTTTCAGAGGATGCTTCACTGGACATGAATTCAAAAACACCTAATTTACCCCTAGGCCTCTCTGGAGGTGTTACTTTTATACCTTCTCTGCCTACTACTACCAGATCATCTTTTTTAATGTTATTCATAGGTTTGCATAGGGTTCGGTTATTTTCTGAATCAAAAACTATCATACAATCCATTTCAATATTTTCTACTGGTATCCAATGATTTTTATAGCGAATGTCAGTAGGATGGTTAGTGGTGGAGTAGAAGTCGGAAGGCAGGGTTTTATCTTTGGGGGAGGGTTTTAGTTCTGCTTCCTTGATTTCAACAACTATACATCCAATTTCTGATAATTCGTCGAGTATTTCTCCCAAATTATCTTCGCTTTTCCCGTAAACCTCGATCCGGGCATGGCTTATATCTTTTTTACGTTTACCCACGTGGAAATCAAGAACTTTAAAATCTCCTCCCTTATCCATTATTATATCAAAGGTTGTAGGCAGCATTAATGAATCTATAATATGACCAGAAAGTTCTACTTCTCTTGTGTACATTTTAATCAACCATTAAATAATTTTCCATAGATTTGATAACCCTTAAAATTATATTACATTTAATAATATTCTTTAGAAAACAATAATTTTATCTTATCCTCAATTAAAGAAATAAATTTTTTTATTGCATTGAAAGAAAATCATAGATGACTTGAGCACTGTTTATGGAAGTTATATCTCCTAGGGAACTGGAAGATACTTCAACTACGTCCAATCCAATAATCTCTTTACCCTGCAGTTTATGGATTAGTCTTTGTAATTCATATGGATCTAAACCTAAGGGTGTGGGTGTTCCAACTGATGGGGCGTATGCTGGATCTAGAACGTCTATATCAACGGTAACATATATAGGATTATTTATATTTGATATTACTTTTTCAATTTCATTTATATTACTTTTTACTTCGGTGGAAGTGTAGTATTTTATTCCCTCTTCTCGTGCGAAGCTTTCTTCATCTTTTAAGCAGGATCTAACTCCTATTTGTATTATATCTTTGGGATTTAAATCTGTTATCCTTCGCATTACTGTGGCATGGGAATATTTCTCGCCCATATATTCTTCTCGGAGATCCATATGAGCGTCGAAGTGGATGATTGTCGTATCCTGGATATCATTAACTTTATTTAAACCTTTTATTACACTGTAAGTTATGGTATGTTCTCCGCCGATAGTAATGGGGATTAAGTTATCTTTTATTTCTTTTATTGTTGATTCGAGATGTTTAGAAGTTTGATTGAAATTTCCATGAACTACTTCTAGGTTTCCCATTTCATAGAATGTTGCTTCTAAGTTTTTCTTGAAGTGTAAGTTGTATCTTTCTAAGTTATAGGAGGCTTCACGAACCATGTTAGGTCCGAATCTAGCTCCGGGTTTATAAGTACTAGTACTATCAAATGGTACACCTAAAATCCCAAATTGTGGGGTATTAGCTTCAAATTTGAATGAATCATTGTTAAATTCACTTATATCTTTAGAGAAAGCAAATTTTAGGGGTGATTCGGTATAAAAAAGCATTTTTTTTATTTCTCAAAGTAGTATATGTATTCGGATATAAATTCTATGAATAAAACTTAAAAAAAATTTCAGATGAAAAAAAATATTATTATATTGTTAAAATATTTTTTTATTTAAATGATAAAAATATTAATCTGATTATTTATTTTGATCATAAAAAAATTTTGTTTATTTAATCGTCATTAACTTCTTATTACCCAATGCTATAATATAACTTACTTCTGCGCCTTCAATTAAATCGTTACGTAATTCTTCAGGTATTGGAACTTCAAATGTTTCATAAGTCTCTAAATCCATGAGTTGCACGTCACTACCCATTAGAGATAATACTTGTGCAGTTCTTTTATCAATAATTGGCACATCTATTTTAGAATCTACTGGTTTAACGATGCCTCGTTTTTGATTGTCAAAAATTCCTATTGCATCTACTCTAGCTTTCGCTGCACCATGTTTTCCGGGGGATGAGGTTTGTATATTCACGATTTTTGATGCTTCACCGTCTAATATAACATATTTACCTACTTTTAAAGTTTTAACTTCTACTACCTTTTTAGCCATTATAAAATACCTCCAAATATAAATTATTTTTAGATTCTTAATAAAGATTAAAATTAAGAAGAATTTAATGAAATTTTATATAAAAATTTTAAGCCTTTTCTAAATAGGTATTTAAATTTCATCATATTTAATTAGAATTATTATTAAGAAAAATTATTCTAGATCAATTTTTATAAAAAATATGTTATTTAAATTTAGTTAGGATAAAGATTTATAGATTATATTCTAAATATTTTTTATTAGGATTTAATTGAATAAAATCGCTTTGTTATAAACCTTTGATTATATATGGATATATTAATATGTGTTATATTTTTTTGTATAAATATTAAATTTTAAGTGATCTCATGAAAGTATCGATAACTTCAGGTAAAGCGGAAGGTCCAACTAAACTTAATGCATTTGACAACGCCCTTTTGGATGCAGGAATAGGGGATATAAATCTTATAAAGGTTTCCAGTATAATACCAATTAATACTAGGATAGTGAAGCTTCCAGAGTTCCCCGCGGGAGAAATGGTGAATACTGTACTTTCATACGTTTCATCTGACGTTAAAGGTGATCATTTATCAGCTGTTATAGCAGTGGCTATTGGAGATGATTTTGGTTGTGTAGTGGAACATTCTGGAATAAATCAAGATCCAGTTAAAGTTAAAGAAAAAGCAGTGAACATGGTGCAGTATATGATGCAAATACGTAACATGGAAATCCGGGAGATTATAGTAGAACAGCAAGATTATATGGTAGAAGAACAGGGTGCAGCTGTAGCAGCATTAGTGTATATAAATGAATAAAATTAGAAAAAATAATTAAATTATGGGTTATTTAACCATAAGGAGATAATTGGATATGAAAGATGAGGATATTAGATTCTGGAGTAGAATCTCCTATGAAATAATGGAGGAAGTTAACGAGGTAATTTCACCACTGATAGGTCAAAAAAAAGCAGATAAGACAGTTAAAATGGGTGCGGATGGTACTCCCACTAAATTAATTGATTTAGCAGCTGAAGAGAAGGTCATTGAAATTTTAGAAAATACTGGAAGGCCTTTAACAGTGGTTAGTGAGGAGATTGGTGAGCTTAAATTGGGTGATACACCCTCTGAAGTTGTTTTAGTAGTTGATCCTTTGGATGGTACTAATAATGCGGTTAAAAATATACCGGCCTATGCAATATCAATCGCGATAGGAAAAATTTCTAATTCAATAAAATCTATGACTACTGATGACTTGGAGTTGGGATTCGTTAAAAACTTCGCCACTGGAGATATTTATAATGCAGTTAAAGATAGAGGAGCCACTTTGAATGGTGAAGTAATTTCTACTTCGAATGAGGATGATCTTTCTAGTTCATTAATCGGAGCTTATGTTTATCGTGCAGATATGGAGAAGGTTGATCTGCTTTGTAAAATGATTAGGCGGATGAGAATTCTTGGTTCAGTTGCTATTGAACTGTGTTATGTGGCGGAGGGAATATATGATGCTTTCGTGGATGTACGGGGAAATCAACGGGTAATGGATTTAGCGGCTGGTAAAATTATTTTGGAGGAAGCAGGTGGATTAGTTACTAATGAATATAATCAACCATTACTTAAAAAATTAAATGTTCTAGAGAGAACTTCCATAATAGCCTCTGGAAACAGGAATATTCATAAAGAGTTGATTCGGATTTTAGGAGAGGGGGTTTAAATGCGAATAGGAGTTGTAGCACGTCTTGATGTGGAAGAAGCAATTCAATTAGCTGGGAAAATAATTGAATTACTTATGGAAAGGAATGTTGAAACTGTTGTCGATACTTCGGTTATGGAGAAGTTAAATAAATATGAAGAATTAGCATGTCCACTTGAGGATATGGATACGGATATTATTATAGCAGTGGGTGGGGATGGAACGATCTTGAGAACCCAGAGTTTTATTAGTCCTAAAGAAATCCCAATATTTGGTATAAATATGGGTACTGTCGGTTTTTTAACAGAAATTGATCCCAATGACACTTTTACAGCTATAGATGAGGTTTTAGCAGGTAATTATTTTGTGGAAAAACGCAGTCAACTTCAGATTCGTCATAATAATAAATTTCATTCAGCATTGAATGAGGTGGTACTTATGACGCTTAAACCAGCTAAAATGTTGAATATTGAAATATCAGTTGATGATGAAGTAATAGAAGAATTAAGGGCTGATGGATTAATTATTGCTACTCCTAGTGGTTCAACAGCCTACGCCATGTCTGCGGGTGGACCGATAGTGGATCCCCGGGTGGAGGCTTTTATAATTGTCCCTATATGTCCTTTTAAATTAGGTTCTAGACCTACTTTAGTCTCTGATCATGATGAAATAAAAGTTAAATTATTAAGAGAGGGTAAGAACGCTATTGCTGTGATTGATGGTCAGACTGAAGAGGAAATAAATTATATGGATGAGATTATATTCAATAAATCGGATGATTTCGCCTGCTTTGTAAGATTAACTAAAGACTTTTATCGTAGGGTAAGGGAAAAACTTATAAAAGGCGGTTTATGTTAAGAAAATCATTTAAAGATGTATTAGTGGTGGATATGACTCATGGCGGGAAAATAATAGCCATTGAATTCTCAAAATTGCCTTCATGCAATGTTTTTGGCTGGGATATTTATAATACATTGACAGATGGGGATAAAGATAATCTCCAAGAGAATGGAGTGAAATTGGTTGATGAAAATTATTTAAAAAGATTATATAATCCTAATCCACAGCCTAATGTCTCATCAAGATCTAATTTGAATGAATTGGATATTTTAAGTGTAGTGGCTCCCATTCATTGTAATTTAGATTATCCGGTTGATATGAGTCATCATGAAGCGGTGGCATTTTTATTGATGAACCGGATAGAAATACCTGTTATAGAAGTTACTG
Organism: Methanobacterium sp.; assembly: GCA_015661405.1. Lineage (GTDB taxonomy): Archaea > Methanobacteriota > Methanobacteria > Methanobacteriales > Methanobacteriaceae > Methanobacterium_A. The sequence continues at coordinate 26,790 of JACWMK010000015.1, read as the reverse complement.
GAGTTAAGGGTAAAACTAGCGTTGTGCATATGCTTAAGGAAATATTTAAAGATTTAAATCCACTTATTTTAAGTAGTTTGGGTGTAGAGGTGGTGGATGATGGTGAAATTAAGTTATTGAAGAGGGATATTAGCATAACCCCGGCTAGTATTATAGATGCTTGGAGGATGTCGCAGGATTATGATGTGGGGATTTTTATAATTGAGACTTCTCTAGGTGGAACTGGTCTTGCTGATGTTGGAATATTAACTAATATAATTGAAGATTATACCATAGCCAAAGGTACGAGAAAAGCTAGTCAAGCTAAAATTCAAATATTTAATAATAAATTGGTTGCATGTGATTATGATTCATTCAATCTTTTCTATCCGGATTTTAAAGATAAAACTAATACATTTAGTATTGATGGGAAAGGGAATGTTAAAGCATCTAATATAATTTTTGGATTTCATGAAACAGTTTTTCAAGTGGAAGTGAAGGATCTTAAAACTATTTCTAGCGAGATTTATAATGATTCATTTGAAATTTCCACCTTCGCACCAGCACTTCATCATGTTCAAAATGTTCTTTCAACTATATGTGCATCTTTAACTCTGGGAATATCTAAAAATACTATAATAACTGGTTTAAAAAACTTTAATGGTTTGAAAGGAAGAACTTCTATAACTAACCGAAATGATATTCGAATTATAGAAGAGGTTAATCCTGGTATAAATTTAGCTACTATTAAAAAGTCTATAAGCATGTTAGAAGATTTACCCCGATCTAGTGTAGTATTTGGAGGTAAATATGGAGTTACATGTGAAGAAATTAATGAAGAGTCTGCTGCAAGTATTTTAAACGAATTAACTGAGAATATTCAACTTATACTCACTGATGAATTGGGTAATAGTGTTAAAGATACAATGAAAAGAGATTTTCATTATATACCTTATTTAGATGAGGCTATGGATTATGCATTTAATAGTGGCTGTCAGAATATTCTGTTGATTTATCGTTCTAATTTTCATGACTTACAACATAGATGAATTAGAAAAGGGGAGTATGAAAACATTTATTAAAGATCGTAGGGAATGATTCAATAAAGTTTAACTGCACATAAAGACATAAAACTTGATATTAAAATTTGCATTTATTTTAGTTTAGAACCTTTTTTTGGAATACTAAGATATTTATATGAATTTAATTTATAATAAACAAAAATTTTTTTGATACATTGATCTATGAGTGGCTTGGAGATGATTATTTGAAGGCAGGTACTAGGGGAAGTAATCTTGCAATGGTTCAGACAAAAAATATAATCACACAATTATCTAAAATAACAGATGAGAATGTAATATTTAAGAAAATCAAAAGTATTGGGGATATTAATAAAGACTCCAAACTTTATCAGATTGATGTTAAAGGTATATTTACTAAGGAACTGGATAAAGCAGTTTTAGAAGAGGATGTTGACTTTGCAGTGCATAGTTTTAAGGATCTTCCTATAGAACTGGAGGATGATCTGGAAATTATAGCTATTCCACTTAGGGAATCTCCAAGGGAAGCTTTAGTATCAAATTATCCATGGACTGAACTTCCTGATGGAGCTACTATAGGTACCAGTAGTCTGAGAAGAGAAGCTTTTATAAATCATCATCTAAAAAATGTAACTATAAAACCTATCCGAGGTAATGTTGATACACGAGTGAAAAAGGTTTTAAATGGAGAATATGATGCTATTATCATGGCTGAAGCTGGCTTGAAGCGGTTGGGATTAGAAGAAAATATCCGACAAGTATTCTCCCCTCAATATTACACTCCACCAGCCGGGCAGGGAGCATTAGCGATTGTAACGCGGAAAGATAATAAGTATAGGAATGTTTTAGAGAAATTAAATCATTTCCCCTCCGCGCAAGAGGTAATAGCTGAAAAAACTGTACTGGAAGAACTGGGTGGAGGTTGTCAGTGGCCATTGGGTGCTTATGTCCAGGCAGATAAAGATGAACTGCATCTTTACGCTATTTTACTTAATACAAATGGAGAAGTATTATCCAAAGTAAGTATGAGCGGTACCTTATCTGAAGCTGAAAAACTCGGTAGGAAAGCCGGTAAAATTATTAAGGAGGATTATCAGTGAGAAATATCAATGTAGGCGTGATAGGAGTAGGGGCCATGGGTCAGAATCATGTGCGAGTCTATTCTGAAATTAAAAACGCTAACCTCCTAGCCATATCAGATTTAATGAAAGGAACCTTAGCTGAGGTTTCTAAGAAATATAATACGGTTGGTTATGTGGATTACGATAATATATTAGGTATGTCGGAAATTGAAGCAGTTAGTATCTGTGTACCTACTACTTATCATTATGAAGTTGTCATGAGCGCTATAGCACATGGTAAGCATGTGCTTGTGGAGAAACCCATAGCTTTCACTCTTGATGAAGCCAAAGAGATGGTTGATGCTGCTGCTGATGCTGGAGTTAAACTAGCTACCGGTCATGTAGAACGATTTAATCCTGCAGTTCTTGAGGCTAAAAAATTAATAGATGATGATGTAATTGGAGAAATTGTCTCAGCATCTGCAAAAAGAGTGGGACCTTTCCCACCTAGAATTAAAGATGTAGGTGTAACTATAGATTTAGCTATCCATGAAGTTGATATCATGTTCTATTTAATTGACAGTCCAGCTTCACGTGTTTACGCTAATATGGGTAGTAGACTTGAGAAATGTGAATATGAAGATCATGCAGAGTTAATGATGAAATTTGAAAATGGAGCTGTAGGTGTACTGGAGACTAACTGGCTTACTCCATATAAAAAACGACAATTAGAGATAACTGGTGTAGATGGTATAATATCTATTGATTATATAGATCAGACGGTTAAGATTTATGGGAAAAATGCTCGTGAAATTAATGTGGAGCATAAAGAGCCTCTTAGAGAAGAGTTAAATGCATTTTTATTAGCTATTGATCGCGATGAAGAACCTAAGATCACGGGAGCTGATGGAATTCATGCTCTTAAGGTAGTTTTAGCTGCCATGAAATCTGCAAAATTCAAAATCCCTATTAATATGAATGAATGTTAAGTTTAAATTAAACTTATATTTTTTTTGGGATAATCTTAGGAATTAAATTTTAATAAAAAAATTTAGATATTGTAAAATAGTTAGGATGTGTAAAGATCCATGAATGAAAAACTATTAAACCGAGCATATGATCTTAGGAGTAGAGGATTCACTACCGGAGAAATTGCAGATGAATTAAATGTTTCTAAGGATACAGCAAGGTGGCTTGTTCTGAAAGGGACAGGTAAATTGAAGGGAGAGAAAACGGAAAAAGCTCCTCTAGACTTTGCCATTAACTGGAAAAGCTTGGGTGGAAGTTCCGTCCGGATGAAATATGTATCTGCAGCTTTAGTGGACATGGCCCTGGAACATGGTGAACCAGAAGTAATAGTGGGAATCACTGTTAGTGGAATACCTTTCGCAACTATGATGGCGGATATTATAGGGGCAGATATTTCAGTTTTTCATCCTATAAAACATCGTAAAGAAGAGGATGCTCAGGGAGCGGTAAGTAGTAACTTCGCAAATGTGAGTAACCGTCGAGTAGTTGTTGTTGATGACGTGATAACCAGTGGTAAAACTATCAATGAAGCCATCAGAGTTTTCAGAGAATTAGGTGCGGAACCATTGGCTGCAGTGGTTTTAATCGATAAAAAAGGTATAAATGAATTAGATGGGGTTCCAGTACTGTCTCTTATACAGGTTAGTAGGTTAGGATAAATTAAAAAAAATACTTTCAGTTATTTTTTTAAAATCTGGAATTTATAGAATAATACTTATTTTTTTGAATAAAAAAAATATAAATATTTTTATGAGATGTGATTTTTCCCTGAAATTTTCACCCCTCTTTATTCTCCAAATTGTGCATTATAAATTTTTTTTTATATTAAGAGATCATATATGATACCTTAATATGGCTGCAATTCCACCAAATGCTCGTATTAATTGTACACCTTCCTCTGTTTCGGTGGATATAATCTCTATTTCTGATCCTACTTCTTCAACCATATCTAGGAAGTCATCTATTAAATCTCTACCTTCTTCTGTCTTAATCTTCTCACCACAAGTGGGGCAGGATATTTCTTCTGATTCCATGTCTTTTTCAATGGTTTTCCTAATTTTATCCTGACATGATGGACAATGATAAATTAACCTCTTTTTTTTAAGATCTTCTGATAGTAGTAGAACTTCTACAGCACCTACTTGAAGATTACGTCTCACTTCTGCTTCTCCATAGGAGGCTAAACCATCTTCATCAATTAATTCATGTAAAAATCTCTGCATTAATTTTTTCTCACGCATGACGTCGATTTCTGTTAATACATCCATAGATTTATCCATTACTTCTCGGATTCCGAATTCTCCCGTATATGAGGTATCTACAGTGGTGATTATTTTTTGTTTTATTTCATGGTGTAGGTAGTCACCCTCTACGAATTCTTCTTTGGTATGGCCGGGTCCGCCGATTATAACTCCTTTAAGATCGGGAATGGTTAAGTAAGCATCATTCATATGGTCGCCTATTCTTTTTAGAAATTCGTGTGCGGCTAAATCTATTAAACGGTCGAATCTTCTTTGGGATTGTCCACCGGCTTTATGTTTACCCGGCACTCCACTGGTAAGATGCTTTATAATATCAATTCGTTTTCCCCTGAGTAAGGCTAAGGTGGCTTCTTTCCGATCTATAACTGCTAAAGCATAGACATCTTTTTCGGCTAGGATTTCTTGTAGTGGTTCGAGGTAGAATTCCGAATTGCAGTGGTAAATATATGTTTGTACTGTTTCTGGTGGTTCAAAAACGTAAGTTTCCATTTTTTCGGTTCCAGGCCCGCCTCGGGGTATCATTCCAACAAATAGTACTAAACCTTTCTCTGGTGGCTTAGGGAATAACTTCATTCTTTGCATTATAACTTCAATAGCAGATTGCACGTTTTTTTTAGTTTGTTTACTCTTTATATTTGCACTTTGGCTTAATTCTTCCCGCATATGCTTTACAACATCACTGATCTGCCGATCTGGCGGTATATAAACGGATACGAGTTCAGTTCCCCGACCTTTTTTTTGTGAAAGTTCTTTTAGAGTCCTTTTAACCTCGTATAGATCCTTCGATGAAACTTCTGACAATGAAGATCACTCCTTAAAATTTGATTGAACTTAAAATATTATTTAATTATGAAATTTATTTGAAATCTTTGAATTACAAACCATTTTTTTAATTTTAATTAAAAATGAATTATTTCTATTTATTAGTTATTAACATCATTATTATGTTAACTAAACATAATTAATTAAATAAAGATTTATAGGAATTTTATTTTACATAAATTTAGCTAATTAAATCATCTATTGATATTAAGTTTTTATTATGATTTAAAATTTAATCCTAAAAAAAATTTCTTAGTGATGAAAATGATAGTGAAAAATGCGGAATAATTTAAGTATTATTTAATTTAAATTTTCTAATTCTAAACACCATAATGGTGCTTTAAAAATGGAAATCACTTACTTAAGGTAGATCCTTCTGGTGTGTCTGTATACATTTATTTTGGTAAGAAAGCCTATAAAATTAATACTTAAAAGTAGTGAAATTTAAACAGAAATTGAAGGAAATCACTAATAATCTTGGAGATATTCTAAATTTATTGTAAATTTTTATATTCTTAAGAATTACAATATTTTATAAATCGTTAAGGAAATATTATTGATGTTAATTTCCTTTTTAAATGATTAGTATATTATGTTTAATTTACATATTTTTTTATGGTGATGAGAAATGAAAGTAGTTGTTACTATTGGTGGATCTGTAATAATCCGGGATAATAATTATCAGAAATTCAAAGATTATGCTGATGTATTAACAAGGATGATGGCGGAAAATGAACTTTTTGTAGTGGTTGGGGGAGGGAAACCGGCGAGAGATTACATTAACATTGCTAGGGAATTGGGAGCTTCTGAAGCTCTTTGTGATGATATAGGAATTGATGTTACTCGTTTGAACGCGCGGTTATTAATTATGGCTTTGGGTAATGCTGCTTACCCGGTGGTACCTCATAATTTTGCTGAAGCTTTAGAATACTCTCAATCAGGTAAATTAGTTGTTATGGGTGGTACAGAGCCTGCTCATAGTACTGATGCTGTTGGAAGTATACTTGCTGAGTTCATCGGGGCTGATCTTCTGATAAATGCTACATCGGTTAATGGACTTTATGATAAGGATCCTGAGAAATATCAGGATGCAGTTATGTTTGATGAGGTTACCACATCCCAAATTACGGATTTACTGGCTGGAAAGGATACTAAGGCGGGTACTTATGAATTCTTTGATCATACTGCTATTGGAATCATTAAACGATCCGGCATCAACGCGGTGATACTTAATGGAGATGATCCACAAAATCTTTTTAAAGCCACTTGGGATAAGATTGGAACTACCATCATACCGGATTGAAAAAATTAACCAGAATAACTAAATATTTTTTTTAATAAAAAAAAAAGAAAATTGAGGTGCTTATAAATGGCGACAGAGCCGCATAAACATTGTCCTACCTGCGGTACACCTATACCTATGAGTGAACGTTTTTGTTCACCTAGATGCGAGCAGGTAGTTGCAGAAAGACAGAGAAAAGTATCAAAAACAAGAACCATAATCTACATATTATTTGCTGTATTGGTAATTGTATATTTATTTTTCATTTTGAAAGGTAGATTCTGATTTACCAGTGTTATAAAAAAAATTAACTTTATTCTTTTTTTTTATTGTAGAATGCATTGGATTATATTTTTTTTATATTCGTTAATTTCTAAAAAATTTTATTTAGAAGTTCCAGTACTTGGATCATTTTAAGATGGAACTAAATGTAAATATTTATTCTAATCCATTCTAATTGTACAGCAGCTAAAATAGGAACAAAAATATAGTTTAAGGGGTATAAAGGTCATTTTCAGATTCCTTTCTCATCCTTTTATTATTTTCTTCTTGTTTTTTTTGCCTATCTCGATATTCTTTAAGAAGTTCAAGAGCTATTCCACTTATTTCACTAATACTTTTGTTTAATGGATCTGGTGGGCTTAAATGCAGAACTTTGATCTGTTCTGATTCTTCTGCATTATTATCTACTAAAACGAATGCTATGGGTTCTACTGTGGCCCCTCCACCCGCACCGGTGCCCTGAGATTCGTTTCCTTGGGTGATTCCTCCTTGACCCATTCCAGCTCCAAAGCCTAATCCGACTTTTGTAACTGGAATCAATATTCTACCATCGCTTTCAATGGGTTCTCCAATCACATTTTCCATTTTTAAAACTTTTAAAAGTCCATCCAGAGTTGTTTTTATAGGATCTTCCATGCTCATTTGCATTTTCCTCCTTTGAATTGTATAATTTTTTTGTAATCAGGAGAATATAAGATAATATGTATAATAATTCAAAATTTAGATTTTGTAATTATTAAAATTGTTGAAAAATGATATTAAAAAAAATAGATTTTTTTTATATGAAATTAAATATGGGATGAATATTTTTGATAATTCTTAGAAAAAATAAAAAAATTAGCTAATTTCAGATATTAATAATAATAATAATTTTTTTCAGGCTTCAATCATTTGTGAATAAAGCCTAAAATGGTTATGTATTTTTTTTATAAGGTTACACCCATATCGAGTTGTTCGGTTAATTCTTTGTACCGATTTCTGATTGTAACTTCGGTTACACCTGCAATGTCTGAAACATCTCTTTGTGTTTTTCTCTCACCTAATAGTACTGAAGCTATATATAAAGCGGCGGCTGCCACTCCGGTTGGACCTCTCCCTGAGGTAAGGCCTTTTTCCATAGCTTTTTCTATAATTTCAATAGCTTTGGATTGTACTTCACCTGATAAGTTTAATTCACTTGCAAATCGTGGAACGTAATCAACTGGTGATGTTGGAGGTAATTTAATGTTTAATTCTCTGGTTAAAAATCGGTAGGTTCTTCCTACTTCTTTTTTACTTACACGAGAGACTTCTGCAATTTCATCCAAGGTTCGAGGAACATTGCATCTTCTGCAGGCTGCGTATAATGATGCTGCAACTACTCCTTCTATACTTCTACCCCTGATTAGCTTGTTTTCTACAGCGTTTCGGTATACTACAGATGCAGCTTCCCTTACACTTCTAGGGAGTCCTAATCTTGAGGAGTCCCGGTCTAACTCGCTTAATGCAAAAGCTAGATTTCTTTCAGTGGCACCGGATATCCTGATTTTTCTCTGCCATTTACGTAATCGATACCATTGGGCTCGGTTTCTGGCGGGGATGTCTCTTCCGTAGATATCTTTGTTTCTCCAATCAATCATGGTGGATAGGCCTTTATCATGTATGGTGTAGGTTATTGGTGCACCTACTCTGGTTCTTTTATCTCTTTGTTCGTGATCAAAAGCTCTCCATTCTGGTCCCATATCCACTATACTGTCATCTATGACTAGTCCGCAGGCTTTGCAGACGACTTCTCCTCTTTCTTGATCGTTAATAAGTTTTTCTGAGTCGCATTCTGGGCATCTTGTCTCGAGTTTTTCATTTTCTGAGACTTCTTGTCTCATTTGTTCTTTTTCTGAGACTTCTGCTTTTAGAGGTTCGTTTTCTATAATGTTCTCTTTTATTTCTTCCGTCGTTTCCTTCGCCCCCAATTTTTATTGGTTTTTGATGCTACATAAAGAGTCTCTCCAACTAGATCATCAAGGTTTTTAGAATTTTTGGCATACACTTTTATTGATATATATGGTTCTTTAGTGGGACCGAATACATCACTAACTGTACCAAATTTCTTTTCACCTTTTGTAAAAACAGGAGTTCCATAACGAGGGGTCTGATTTGATCTGATGATTAAACGACCCCTGTTTGATATGTGGGAGATGTTTCCTAACTTCTTCATGTAATAAAACCGAAACTTTTATATACTATTATAAGACGGAAGTAGTATATATACTATTCGATACAATTATATATTAGATTTACTCAGTTTTAAACTTTAATTCAGTTATTAAAATAAATATCCAACTGGAAAATAAGTTTTACAGTATTTAAATTTACCTTTTTAATTAATACTACTAAAAAACTATACAACATTCTTTTTAGAGTTTCTAACATGCCGCCCATAATAGAAAGCTGCAACTGCACCAATTAAAGTGGGTGCAATAAAACTAGCCAACCGATCTATAAGGCTGGCGGATATAACCACATCTCCAGCTACGCCTACTACAGCAAAAAGTGCAACTAGTGTAGCTTCACGAATACCCCATGAACCAGGTAAAAGAGGAGCTAAAGAGATCAAAATTCCCACAGTATAAATTATAATTAATGGTAATATAGGTGGATAGACACCCACGGCTATAAAACAAACATAAAAACGAACCATATCAAAGCCCCACATTAAAAAAGAGAGAACAAAACCTAAAACTAATAATTTACGATTCTTAACCACTTGTAAAAATCCATGAGAGAATCGATTGATGTAAAATATTATTAGATTAGATACATCAGTAAATGTAAGGTCACTTTTAACCATTTTAATAATAAAAGGATAAATAGATTTTGCTATTGATATTACAACTCTTTGAGCTACTTCTTTCCTCCAAATAGCATATAAGAGTATTACAAAGAAGAATAGAGATAATATTATAAGGAAAAACACTATTAATCTAGTCCAAATAGGAATATTCCAGGTCAATATTAAGAATGCAGCGAAAATAGATATTATTACAAATGGAAAGAATTCAAAAACACGATCAGCAGCGGCTGATGCAAGTCCAATTTCAAATGGTGTTCCTTCAACTTCACTTAAAAGATAAGCTCGAAGTGGTTCTCCTCCTGCAGCGCTAGGAGTTATATTATTCCCGAAAATACTAGCAGTAAGCATAAAAAAAAGGTCTCGGAATCGACATGTAACATTAACTGCTCTTAAAATAAGTTTCCACCTTAAAGTCCAAGTTAGGAGAATAGCAAACTCTAGGAGGAAATTTAATAGGATTAAATACCAATTGGCATGGCTTAAAATTGTTAGAATATCCCCTAAACCTATCACTATTGTGATAAGAAAGATTATAAAAGCAGCCACTACAAAAGAGACTATTATCTTCCATTTATTCGCGCGGATAACCTCATAAGTATCTTCCATTAAAATTTTACCTCCATCAAAAAAAGAGTTAATAGAATAATTTTTTTTTATAAACCAATAATTTTAGATAGAGGCCATCCATCCTCAATTTTTTGAATTATCTCCCTTTCAGTATTTTTTATCTGTAATGTTTTTTTCATAACTTTAGGAAAAATTTCTGCTGGCACTACTATTACTCCGCAATCATCGCCTATAATTACATCTTGAGGATTTATATTCACCCCTCCACAGTTTAAGGGTACATTTATAGTTCCTTCTCCTAAAGGTTCCCCCGCGTTAGGAATTATGGATCGGGTGAAAACAGGGTAATTCAAATTTTTAATGGCATTCATATCTCTTACAGCTCCATAAATTATAGTGCCTGTTAATCCTTTTTTTTGAGCTGTTTTAGATGTTAATTCTCCCCAAACAGCATTATAATCATCATTTGAGTTAATAATTAGCACATCTCCTTTTTCGGCTATATCAATAGCTTTTAAGGCTGTACCCCAATCATTTGAGGAAGTGCTAATAGTGACGGCTTTTCCCATTATTTTGAATTCATCTTTTAATGGTTTAACATCTGTTATAACCCATGGATGATTCACCATATCCTTCAATGCATCTGAAACTTGAGTAGTGCTTAGTTTATTATTCCATAATTCAAAATCGTCATGGGGATATGAAAATCTTTCTAGAATGCCTGTAGGTGAGATTTTCATTTTTTTAGCCATCTAAAATCAGTCCTGGGGTGTGGTAACTTCCTCAACCATTGTTCTTCCAGCAACAACTTCATCAATACTATGAATTGAACCACCATATTCTTCTATAGCTTGGGAAATCCCCTCAAAATTAAGTTCACTTCCCTGGATTGTGACTTTAATGTTCTCAGTTTCTTTATCAATCTCCATTAAGGTCACATTTACCCCTTCTATACCATCCAATTCACTTAAATATTTAGCAAAATAAGGTAATGTGGGTTCATGTGGTTTAAGAATGTCTAAAACTATTCTTATTAGGCCTTTTGCCACTTTAATATTCCTCCAATTATTTTTAAGAAATTTTTTTTTAAAAAATATTAAACTTATTTTTTAATTGATTTCATCACTATTTAAAAGAGAATACTATCACAAATGAAATATTATAATTAATTTTTGAATAAACTTTTTTTAAATTTAGGTGTCAAATAGTAGAATTTATACATTTTTTTTATGAATACTAATACATCTTTTATAAAAATATTTAAAAGTTACCTAAAAAAAAACAGTTAGTTAAAACAATCTTAAATGGGAATAAAATATGAGAATAATGTTTTAAAGTGATTTAAGGAATTTAATTAAAGATTTATATGTACTTGTTTATTTTTGACAGTTGAAGGAATTTTAAAAATTATATACTACTATATTCCTATTATCTTCAATTTTATATATAAGATGGATTATATAAATTGTATAGATACTATTTACACATCATAAAGGACTTTACAATGAGTTTTAGACAATTGTCATCTATAATGGAAGAACTTCAAAGCTATGCGGAAAGAGGAATGCCTATCCTTATTGAGGGTAAAAAAGATGAAGAAGCTTTAATAAATCTTGGAATAAATGGTAATTTCATTAAAGTCTCAGGTTCGCCTCTTAAACTGTATGAAATCACAGAAAAAGCTATAGAATCATCTTCCAGAATTATTATATTAACAGACTTTGATAAAAAAGGCAACGAGCTTGCTAAAAAACTATCAGAAGATATACAAGGATTTGGTTCCCACCCCGACCTTGAAATAAGAAGAAAAATAATGGGAATCACTCACAAATACATCAAAGATATCGAAAGTCTAAGTAGACACATGCGCCAACTAGAATTTGAAGAATGTCCCTATGGTGTTACTGGCAATTACTATCATCCCGATTCCCCTCGATACTGAATCATAAATGGTAGTGATATCATCCATATTTCATTTACAGTATCTCACAGAAATATTATGGAGGCCCAAAACTATGGGGAAAGAAGAAATAAGTACTACTAAATATCTCATTCATGCTCAAATTAATGCTAATGGAATTGTTGAAAAACCTGACGTGGTTGGTGCGATTTTCGGCCAAACTGAAGGACTATTAAGCAATGATCTTGATTTAAGGGAATTACAAAAAACAGGTAGAATAGGAAGAATTAAAGTAAATATCAACTCTAAAGCTGGAAGATCTAAAGGAGAAATTGTAATACCCTCCAGTTTGGATAGAGTGGAAACTGCAATCTTAGCTGCTTCATTAGAAACCATAAATCGTGTAGGCCCCTGCGAAGCTTATATTCAAGTTTCTAAAGTAGAAGATGTAAGAGCAGTAAAAAGAAGAAAAGTAGTGGATCGTGCTAAAGAACTCTACAAAGGAATGATGGAAGAAGTAACTCCCGAAAGCCTTAAAATGATAGAAGAAGTTAAAGAAGCCATGAGAATACATGAAATAACTGAATATGGTGATGAAAAACTTCCTGCAGGTCCTAATGTAATCTCATCTGACGCTATATTAGTAGTGGAAGGAAGAGCTGATGTATTGAACTTGCTACGTTACGGGGTTAAAAATGCTATTGCAGTGGAAGGCGTGAGTGTGCCTAAAACTGTAGCGGAATTAACTAAAAATAAAACAGTAACTGCTTTCTTAGATGGAGATCGTGGAGGAGAACTTATTCTAAAAGAACTTCTTCAGGTTGGAGAAGTAGATTATGTTACTAGAGCACCTAAAGGTAAAGAAGTAGAAGATTTAACAAAAGATGAAGTAATGGTGGCTTTAAGAGATAAAATACCAGTAGAACAGATATTCCATGACATGGGAGTTAAAGTTAAAAAACCTGAACCACCCAAAAGTGAAGATAAAATAAGGGTTTTAAAGGGTATTCTTAATGATTTAGAGGGCTCTGGAAATGCTGAGATCTTAGATGATGCCTTAAATATTTTGAAGCAGATTAAAGTGGAAAATCTTTATGATGAGCTTAAAGATGTGCATAATAGTGTTTATGCTGTGGTATTTGATGGAGTAATCAGTCAAAGACTAATAGATATTGCTCGAGAGAAAGGATTGAAACATATAGTAGCCGTTAGAATGAATGAAATGGTTAAAAAGCCTAATCAAATAAAAATTATAACGGCTTAAAAAAAAATATTCTAAAAAAGAGAATTTATAAAAAAAAATTCTCTTTTTTTTATTTTTGTGGGGGTCCTATGTTTGTATGTGAATATGAATAAAGAATTCTTAAAGGATATAGAAACCACTAAAGATATTTTAATACCAAAGGATCCATTAGAAAGGGTTATAGGTCATGAAAATGTTATAGAATTCGTGAAAATCGCCGCTAAACAGAGAAGAAATCTATTATTAGTAGGCCCTCCAGGTATAGGTAAATCATTAATAGCTCAAGCCATATCATTCCATCTGGGAGAGTCTAACGAAGAAATTACAGTGGTACATAATCCTGAAATACCTGAAAGACCATTCGTTGAGGTTAAAACCCGAAAAGAGATGGAAAATGATAAAAAAAATCTACAAAGAGCTGAGGGAGATATAGTAAATCCCAATACTGTACCTGAGGCGGTTGCAGAACGATTAGGTTTCAGATGTGTTCATTGTGGAAGTTATAATAATGCTTATCAGAGTATATGTCCTAAATGTGGTGGTGACAAATACTCACATATAAATGCCAGACGAAAACATTTAGGCGACCTTTTAGGCATGTTTGAGATGAATAATGATCCAATAAACATTCCTCATGAAAGAGTGACTACTACTCGTATGCGAGGCGAACGTGAAGAAGTAGTAATCTATGAACGTGTAGATGGAGAGCATATTAAGATACTGGATCAGAAGGCTTTAGAGAAGAGAAGGGAAATTGTAGATGAGAAACCTAAAAACGTGTTAGTGCCTTTGGAGAGAAAATTATTCATTCAAGCTACTGGAGCTAGTGAAACAGAATTATTGGGGGATGTACGGCATGATCCATATGGTGGACATCCTGATTTAGGTACACAACCTTATGAACGAGTGGTGCCTGGGGCGATTCATGAAGCTCACGAAGGTGTTATTTTTATAGATGAAATAATTCATATTGCTAATTTGCAGCGTTACATTTTAAGTGCGATGCAGGATAAAGTTTTTCCTATAGTGGGTAGAAATCCTCAGAGTGCTGGAAGTTCTGTTAAAGTTCAGAATGTTCCATGTGATTTTATTTTTGTAGGTGCCTGCAACATAAGGGATATAAAATATATTCTTCCCCCTTTACGTTCAAGGATTCAGGGTGAGGGTTATGAAATTCTTATGAAAACCACTATGCCAGATACTGATGAAAATCGGGCTAAATTAGCTCAGTTTGTGGCTCAGGAAATAAAGATTGACGGTAAGATTCCACATGCTACTCGTAATGCGGTTCAGATTGTTTTAGATGAAGCTAGAAGGAGAAGTAGAGTTATAGATGATCATAATAATTCTTTAACACTTAGATTGAGAGATTTGGGCGGTATGATAAGAATGGCTGGGGATTTGGCTGTTATGGATGGTAGTGAATTAATAGAGGATAAACACATGTTATTTGCTATAGAAAATGCTAAATCTATTGAAGATCAGATTATTAAACGATATAACTCCTTTGAAAATGCAATACAAAAGGATTTTTCTAGTTCACAGCAAATGAGTGCCACGAAAAATCAACCACCTAATGAAAATGTTGATCGTAGTTACATGTAAAAAACTGGAAAATTTAATAAATAAAATTTTTTTTATATATTTTTTGAATTGGAATTAAATAAATTTTTGATTATTATGAATCCTTATCCTAAGCAGAGTTGGAGAAACGTTGAAGAGAATTCGACGGATTTGCAGAAGGTAATTACAGATGAAGATTATGTTAATCGTAAAAGTATGCTGGAAGTTTTTGATTTTCCAGAGATAATGGAGGATTATCTTTTTGAGTTAGAGATTAGAAATTATTCTTTGAACACTATTAAAACTTATAAATCTATAATTAATAATTTTAATAAGTTTTTACAGAATGAAAAGGAACTCTATGATGAAAGGATGATTTTAAGGTCATTTAAACGTTATATAGGTTTTCTTAAGAGGAAGAAGAAGGTTTCTCAGAATTATATTTATTTAGTTACTGTAGTTTTAAAGAAGTTTTTTGAATTTGCGGGAATAGGGGTGCTTAAAGAGGTTCAGACTCCTAAGAGAACTAAATCATTACCTAAGTCTTTGAATGAAGATGAAGTTCAGAGTTTAATTAATGCATTAGATAGTTATCATACACTTGAATCTTCAACTCCTTATGATGAGTTTTTAAAGCGTAGGAATAAGTTAATATTAGCTTTACTTTATTCGTCGGGTTTACGGGTTTCTGAACTTGTTAATCTTTATATTGATAATGTTGATTTGCGTGAGAGAACTATGAGGATTAGGGGTAAGGGTGAAAAGGATCGTATAGTACTTTTTGATGATATTACTAAGAGTCTTATTGATGATTATCTGGATCAAAGAAGTGATGATAGTGAATATCTTTTTATAAATCGTTATGGGAATCATCTTACTGCTCGTTATGTGCAGATGATGATTAAGGATTATGCTAAGGTTGCGGGTATACGGAAAAGGGTGACTCCCCATATTTTACGTCATTCATTTGCTACTCATCTTTTAAAGAATGGAGTAGATATTAGGGCTATACAGCAGCTTTTGGGACATTCTAATTTGAGTACTACTCAGATTTATACGAGTGTGGATATGGAAACTTTGAAGAATGTTTATGACCGGGCTAAGTTAGTTTAAATTATTTAAATTTTTTTTACTTCTTTTTTAGAATATTTTTTTATATGAAAAATTTTATTACAAAAAAAAGTGTATAATTATATATCAATATCAGTATTCGATAACGTGGTTTGATATATATGTCGTTGGAGAGAAAATTCTTTTTGGGGTTTATCCGTATACATATTCTTTATCATGCTAGTATAACGGAGATATATGGTGTTGAGATGATGGATGAACTTAGAACTCATGGATATGAGGTTGGTCCTGGTACTATTTATCCTATTTTACATTCTTTAGAAGAGGATGGCTTTTTAACGATTAGAGAGGAGAATGTGAATGGTAAAATTAGAAAATATTATAGTATAACTTCTAAAGGAATTGAAATATTGAATAAGGCTCGCTTAAGAATCAAAGAATTAATTGATGAGTTAATGGACTAAAAAAAAATTATGAAGAATTAAAATGTGGGATATAAAAACATTTATAAAAGATATTCTTCGTAATAACGCTCTTAAATTCATCGTTATAATTGGAGTAGTGGATCTCTTTGCAGACATGACTTATGAGGGGTCACGTAGTATAACAGGCCCCTTTCTTGCAATTTTAGGTGCTAGCTCATTCGTGGTTGGTTTTGTAGCGGGATTTGGTGAATTATTGGGATACGTTATCCAATTTTTCTCGGGTTATCTCACCGATCGTGTAAGTACTTATTGGGGTATCCTAATTGGTGGTTACATGATCAACTTATTAGCTGTGCCATTATTGGCTTTAGCGGGAAGTTGGGAAATGGCAGCTGCCTTAATAATTACTGAACGAATGGGTAGGGGTATTCGTTTACCGTCCCGTGATGTTATGTTATCTTATGCTACGAGTCAGATGGGGCATGGATGGGGTTTTGCTTTACACAATGCTTTGGATCAGACAGGTGCAGTAATCGGGCCGTTAATAGTGGCGGTTATTCTTTATATGCGGGGAAGTTATCAGATGGCATTTGCATTTCTTTTATTGCCGGCCATACTCGCATTGATAGTACTAGTGATTTCTAGATTCTTATATCCTTATCCATCTAATTTAGAAGTTAAAGTTCCACAATTAAGTGCTAAAGGATTCAATAAGGCTTATTGGTTGTACATTATTGCTATAGCTCTTATAGCTGCAGGTTTTGCTGATTTTGCTCTTATTGCTTATCATTTCCAGAAAACTGGTCTGGTCTCTCCAGCTTTAATACCAATTTTTTATGCTGTGGCTATGGGTGTGGATGCTATAGCAGCTTTATTATTTGGAAAATTATTTGATAAAGTAGGTATACCTATAATGATCGTGGTGGCTATATTATCCGCTCTCTTCGCTCCACTAGTTTTTTTAGGCGGATTTTATTATGCATTTCTGGGAATGATCCTATGGGGTGTGAGTATGGGATCTCAAGAATCTATAATGAGATCATCAATAGCTGTGATGACTTCTGTTGAGATACGTGGTCGTGCTTATGGGGTTTTAAACACTGCTTATGGTGTTTCCTGGTTTGCGGGAAGTGTATTAATGGGTTACTTATACGGGATTTCTATACTTTATCTTGTGATTTTTTCCGTGGTGATTCAGTTAGTATCTGTTCCTTTCTTTATCTCTATTTTAAGAATCAAGGATTAATAAAATTAATATAAATATTTAAATTGATTTATTTAAAAAAAATTTAGCTTTTATAAAAATTTATAAGTTTATAAATCTAAGTAATAAAAGAACTAACAAAAATAACTTATAATACTAATTAAGGTCTTTTTTAGTAAAATAATCAGTTAAGAACAGATTTTGTTATTACCATTAGTTATCAAGTTCTAAAAATATAATTTTAATTAATAGGAGGAATTATGAATGGAAATTACCATTGACAATTATTTCAAAAAAAGATATTCACTATTTAAATGGCGTTCCAATACTTCTCTGGCTAATAAGGCAGTATTAGCATTTATGGTGGCATGTTTCACGGGTATTATGGCTCAAATAATTATACCATTACCTTGGACTCCTGTACCAGTCACTGGTCAAACATTCGCTGTTTTAATGGCGGGTGTACTGTTAGGACGATACTGGGGAGGAATTAGTATAGTGATATACATTGTAATCGGACTTGTGGGAGTTCCCTGGTTTGCAGGAATGCATGGTGGATATAGTGCATTAATAGGAGCTACTGGCGGTTATCTTATTGGATTTATATTAATGGCTTTATTTTTAGGATATTTCGCTGATAAATTTATTCAAGCAAGAAGATTCCGTCCTATGCTTGGATTAATGTTATTTGCAGATTTTGTGCTTTTATATATTCCAGGATTACTTCAACTGGGAATCTGGACTCAAAAAACAACGGGTTATATGCCTGGAATTTGGACTCTGCTACTATTAGGTTTCATACCATTCATAATTGGAGATATCTTTAAAATAGCAGGTGCTGCTGCATTAACTAAAACTATTACTCCTAAAGAAGATTATAATGGAGAATTAAATATTAAAAATTCCGAAACTAAAAATGAAATATTTTAAAATTTTTAGAGTGAATTCAACAGTGGAATAAAATTTGTAAAAAAAATGAATTTACAAATTTCCATTTACATTTTTTTTCAAAAATTCTATACCAACTATTTCAATATATAAAAAAAATATTTTTATAAGTTATCTAAACATTCATCTATTAATATCTGAGCATCTTCATTAGTGGGATTAATTATTAATGCTTTTTTTAAACAATCTATTGCTTCTTCGAAACGGTTTAATTCTATAAAAGCTACGCCTTTGTTGCTTAAGAATATATCATTTTTAGACTCTAAATTTAATGCTTCATTGTAACAGTTCAATGCGTCTTCAAATCGACCGAGTTCCATTAAAGCGTTTCCTTTCCGGTTCCAAGTGGATGCATCAGGTTTTTCCTCAAGACAAAGCTCTAATCCTCGATCATAAGACTTTACAGCTTCTTCAATACAATTCATTTCGGTTAAAATGTTACCTCGAGCATTCCAAACATCTGGATTATATGGATCAATCTCTAATATTTTATCATAATATTTTAAAGCTTCCTTATAACTTCCTAGCATTTCTAATATGAATCCCCGCCAATAGAGTACTATAATATTCTTAGAATTCAAATTAAATGCATGTAAACTGGCTTGTAACGCTTCCTCTGGTTTGTTAGAGTTTAATAAAGCTATAGCTTTATTATTCCAGATGAATTCGTTATGTGGATCCAGTTTTAATGCTTTATCATAGCATTCTAAAGCTTCATCAAATAAACCAAGACGAGATAAGATATCTCCCTTACGATTTAAAAGGTAAACATCATCAGGATCGAAACGTAATGCTGCACTGTAACACTGCACGGAATCATTAAATTTACCAACATCAAATAAAATATCAGCTCTTTTGGTAATCATAGATTTTTCATCTATTGTTTTACCTTCCCATTTATTAATTGGAATTTTTCTAAATCGTACAATTTGAAAAAGGGAGTTATCGTCTGTATCCGGGTAAAGTCTGTGAAATTCAGCTTCTAATTCTTGAGCATTTCGAAAACCTTCTTCACGTGCAAGTTCATCATTCTTTTTAAGTTCATTAAATTTGATAACGTTAACATACGTTACTTCAGCTTCAAAGAGTTTCTCACGTTCTTTAGAAATCAAATTCCAGTAACAATGAAGTCTATCCCCTGTTGATAAAGGTTTTTTCCACAATTTTCTAATGGTAGTGGTTTTTTTACCTGTTATGAGATCAATATGGTTGCTTCCAAATAACAAAATTGGTATGATTGAACCCTCCGATTATTCATCCATTTTTATATAATTTCATCGCCAAATTCAGCAGTTTTTAACTTTACTCTTCCTAATATTGGTTTAATTTTATTTGCAATCATTAATAATTCATCACGTGAGGGATTAGGTGTTTGTTTCAGTTTTTCATCTAAAACAATTTGATTTCTGAATTGTTGAATAGTGTATAAATCACATTGTATACTTTTTGCAATTTCCATCATGTCATCCGGATTCAAAAGACCTGGTACATAGGTGGTTCTGCATTCAAGAAAAGTATTTGGATTATTAAAGCAAATTTTCATGCTTTTTTTCACACAATCACCTATATCCATTCCTGTTACCGATTCGTATTTATAGAAAGGTGCTTTAATATCAAGTGCAATATAATCTGTCCATTTTATAATTTTTCTAATTCTTTCTGGATTAAATCCACTTGTGTCAATTTTTGTTTTTAATTTTAACATTTTAGAATACTGTAGAATATCCTTAACATCTTCCCATTGGATTAATGGTTCTCCACCGGTTATTGTTATTCCATCTATATATTCTAGAGATTCTTTAATTTTTGTTTTGATTGTACTTATCTCGACTGGATTTCCTCCAAATATAAGCTCTGGATTATGACAATAGGGGCATTTAAGGATACATCCTCCAGTAAAAATTACTAAAGATATTTTACTAGGATATTCAATAGATGAAACTATTATTCCGCCGATAATCAACTTTTTTACACTACTCATCAAATTTAGATAGAATATAATAATGAAATTTTAATTTATACTAAAACAATTTAAATTATTTCCTTTAAAACTTCGATAAATTTTTTATCATCTTCTATGGTGCCGACATTTACTCTAATCCAGTAATCATCTAAACCTAGGAATGAACTGCAATCTCTTACAATTATTCCTTTCTCCATAAGTTTTTTAGTTAAAGTTTTAGAATTCATTCCTGTTTCACGAATGTCTATTAATAAATAATTTGCTTTGGATTTAAGCACGATTAAATTAGATAAATTAAGGAGTTCTGTGTAGAGATATTCACGGCTTTGTATTCCAAGTTGAATGGAGGTTTTTATATAGTCTTTATCATTTAGGGTGGCTACTGCTGCGATTTGAGAGAGTCGGGTAAGGCTGAATGCTGGCTTCACTCGGTGCATGTATTGTATAAATTGTGGATTACTTAATCCATAACCAACCCTCATACCTGCTAATCCCATTACTTTGGAGAAGGTGCGTAGAATAAAGAGATTGTCATGATCATTTAGTAGATCAACATTATTTACACCAGAATATTCAAAGTATGCTTCATCCACCACTACCAATGCATCAGTGCTATCTAAAATGGTTTTAATATCTTTTTTATTTATTAATCCTCCTGTTGGATTGTTGGGTGTGCATAAGAATATTATACGGGTGCGTGGGGAGAGATTTTTTAATATGGAATCGACATTCACCTTGTTTTGAGGCATATCCCATTGAGCGTAGACGGGTACTCCCCCATTAATGGTTAAGATGTATTCATAGTACATATAACTAGGTAATGGTACTATAAATTCATCTCCAGGGTCAATTAATGTTTTTCCTAGTAGATCTAGTATCTCATCAGCACCGTCTCCACCTAAAATCACTTGGGATGGGTTTACACCTGAATATGAAGCTATTGCTTCGGTTAAATCTTTTAAATCTGTTTCTGGGTACTGATTCATATATTTAAGATTTTTTGATAATGTTTCTATGGCTTTGGGTGAGGGTCCTAATGGATTTTCATTAGATCCTAGTTTAATGATTTTATCAGGATTTAAATCATATTTTCCAGCTATTTCTTTTATTGATCTACCGGGAACATAGGGATTAAGTGTTTTAACTAATTCGCGAATCTTTACCATTGTTAATCAACACGATAATTTGTAAATATTTTTTTAATATTAAAGTTATTAAATAAAAGTGCATATATTTTTTTTAATTAAATTACTTCGTCTTTATTAGCCATATCCGCATAGTTAATGCTATTATTTTTTATGTCTTCTATTTCATCATTTTCTAGTTTCCGGATGAGTTTGGCGGGCATACCCATTAGAAGACTTTTTTCGGGAAATTCTTTACCTTCAGTTACTACAGCACCGGCACCTACTATACTGTTTTTTCTTATAATGGCACCGTTTAGTATAGTGGAATTCATTCCAATTAAACAATTATTTTCTATTGTGGCTCCGTGTACTATTGCACCATGTCCAATTGAAACATAGGATCCTATTTTAAGTGGATGGTTTTTAGATGAGTGTAAAACGCAGTTATCTTGAATGTTGGAATATTTTCCAATAGTAATTTCCTCGATATCACCTCTGATGACTGCGTTGAACCATACGGATGATTGATCAGCTATATTAACTTTTCCAGTTATGTGGGAACCTTTGAATATTTTAACTGTGGTGTGTATCATTTTTTCATCAACTTTGAAATATTTTTTAAATAACTAAATTTGGCTTGAAAATTCAGTGTTTAATGATAAAAATAAAATAAATTCTAAAAAAATAATATCATTAATAAATTTTTATTTAAAAAAAATAATTTTTTTATATATCATTGATCTAGAATTAATTGTTGTTGTTTAGGTAGAACTAGCTTGTTTGATGGGATATCTTTACTGATTATTGCTCCTGCACCTATCTTTGAGTTTAAACCCACTTTTACGCCGGGATTGAAACTAGAGTTTATTCCAGTTTTAACACCATCTGCAAAGATTACACCTAATTTTCTCCTTCCAGAATCTATTCTATCTCCTTTTACAGTTAATTTTACATTACCATCATCGAAACGCAGGTTAGCTATGTTGGTGCCTGCGGCTATATTACAATTAGCCCCTATAATAGAATCTCCTACATATGATAAATGATTAATATTAGTATCGTCCATTATAATAGAGTTTTTAATTTCAACCGCGTTTCCAATCTTAACTCCATTACCAATGCAAGTGCATTTCCTTAAAAAAGTGTTAGGACCTATATCACAATTACTTCCAATAAAGATAGGTCCCATAATGTATGATCCGGATCTTATTATACTATTTTCACCTACAAAAACTGGACCGTGAATGGTGACTCCATCTTCAATTTCACCATAAATTTCAGATTCAATCATTCCTTCTAAATATTCCGCATTAACTGTTAGGAGTTCCCATGGTTTTCCCACATCAATCCATTTATCCGAGTACAGCATGCCTAAAACTTTTTCATTTCTATCCATTTGAATCTTGATGGAATCAGTTATTTCATATTCTCCACGTGATGATTTTGGAGTCTCTTTTATAGCATGGAAGATATCATCATCAAAAAGGTAAATACCCGCATTAATCCAGTTACTGGTGGTTTCTCCGGGAGCAGGTTTTTCTATTAAATTAGTTATTCTATCACCATCAAGTTCTACTACTCCAAAGGAGGAAGGATCATTGACTTGTGTTAAAGTTAGTATGGATTTAGCATCAGTGGATTGATATTTATCGATTAGATCTCTTATTAACTGTGATTCTATTATTATATCTCCATTTAAAATTATGAATGCTCCTTCCAGTATGTTAGCGATGGTTCCAATGGCGTGAGCTGTTCCTAATCGTTTTTCTTGAGTTACATAGTTTATATTAACTCCTAATGAAGATCCATCTTTAAAATGATTTTTTATAACATCTTGATGATAACCCACAATCAGTGTTATTTCAGTTACACCAGCATCTCTTAGGGCCTCAACATTATACTGTAATATTGGTTTACAGCCAATAGGCACCATGGTTTTCGGCCGGGTTAGCGTTAGGGGACGCATTCTAGTGCCTTCCCCTGCAGTTAATATAACTCCCTTCACATTAAACCTCCAAGAAATCCCTTGCAACGTTCCATCATTTTCTGTGCTTCTTCGATGGTTTTACCACCTAAGGTAATCCTTAAGTAGGGTTCAGTGCCGGAGGGACGTATTAAAATCCAATTTCCATTCTTCATAGATATTCTGACTCCATCAATTAAATCTACTTTAATTACACTTTCAAAAAGATGGGGAAGCTTTTTTTTAACTTTCTCCATTACTAAATTTTTTTGGTCTTCCTTACAATCAATTCTTTCCCTTAAAGTAGGAAAACTAGGTACATTTTTCAGTAGTTGAGATAATGGTCCTTTCTTCTGTACTAACTCTATGACTCTTAATGCGGATAATAATCCATCAGGACACATGCAGAAGTCTGGATGTATCCATGTGCCAGAAGGCTCCCCACCAAAAGAGGCTTTATGCTCTTCTATTGCTTCAGCCACATGCACATCACCTACTTCCGTCCTTATAACTTGACCATCTATTTTATCCATACATAAATCGATGGTACTTGAGGCATCTACGGTGGTAACTACACGACCACCTATTTCAGATGCTACAAGACTTAATAATTTATCAAATTCAGCCATAACACCTTTCTCATCTACAGCCACCATCCGATCAGCATCTCCATCATGAGCTATTCCCAGATCTGCTTTAGATTTTTTAACCATTTTCTTGAGTTCACCTAAATTCTTATCTGATGGTTCAGGCATTCGACCGGGGAAAAAACCATCTGGTTGAGAATTTAATGTTATCACGTCACATCCAGCTTTTCTAAGTAGTAATGGTGACATATAAGATGCTGCTCCATTGGCACAATCCACCACTACTTTTAAACCAGGCTTTATATTTATAAAATTTAGTAAATCAGTTATGTATAGGGACGATAAACTGCTTATATCTTCTACCCTTCCAATATTTTCCCAGGAGGTATTGGTAAATGTTTTATAATGAATTACTTTTTCTAAAGCCCTTTCTTGATGAGCTCGGTAAGCCATACCATTACGGTTCCATACTTTAATACCATTATCCTGTGGTGGATTATGAGATGCAGTAATCATTACTCCTGCATCAGCCCCTATCTTCATTGTAGCGTACCCTACTAAGGGTGTTGGTGCTAATCCAATACTTAAAACGTTACATCCACCCTCTAGAATACCTGCAGTTAAAGCGCTCTCCAACATCTTATTAGATGTTCTACTATCATATCCCACTACAATACGGTGTCCTTCACCAAGCAGTGTAGAAAGAGAGCGTCCAATACCTAGTGCTAGTTCAAGTGTTACTTCACTACCTACTTTACCACGAATACCAGAGGTACCAAACAGCTTGGGGGCTTCAGAGTTATTTTCATTATAATTCATTTATTTATGCCCCGAATTTAGTCGATTTATTCATTAGATCCCTTAAAATATTCATAATATCGGATCCTCTAATCCTGCATAAACCACCTTTGTAAGTGGATCTTTCATTAAAACTTGTAACATCATCCACTCGAATCTCAGGACCATTAATTACTAGGGGTACCGGGTCTCCACTATGATCCATTACGGATATGGGTGTAGAATGATCAGCTGTAAGTATAAAATAAATATCGGGTATTTGTGAAATTTTTTGTATAACTTCATCTACCTTCTCTATGAATTCTACTTTTTCAGTTATATTTCCATCATGTCCTGCTTCATCTGCACCATCTATATTGATTAAGAGAAAATCATAATTTTTTATAGATTCCAGGATGCTATTAGTTATATTATTAAGATTAGTATCTACTCCACCCGTAGCTCCTTCAACATTTATAATGTCCATACCAGTTATTTTTCCAATTCCTTTAATTAACCCAGTTTCAGCTATGCAAGCTGCGTTTAAACCATATTTATCAATAAATGGTTGAACATGAGGCACGGCACCTGCACCACGTGGTAATATTATGTTAGCAGGATTTTCACCATTTTCAATTCTTTTAATGTTAATGGGATGGTTTTTTAATATTTTATAGGTTTCTTCAACAAATTTATTTAATATTTGGGCTGTTTTGATCGATTGGGGTTTATTATCGTTTGATTGGATTTGTTTCCATTTTTTTCCTTCATGTTTAGGATCAGCGTCACTTACCTGATCTGATAATCCATTACCCCTTAAAACTAAAACGGCCCTGTGGCCAGTTGATTCTTTGAATATTACCTCTACATTTTCATTTAAATCTATAGAGTTTATTTGTTGAGCTATTTCCTTAGTGCCTTCCCTTATTCTGCCAGCTCGGCGATCAATAATTATTCCATCATCATCTGCAGTAGAGAAGTTACATCGAAAGGCTATATCTCCTTCCATTACTTCTATACCAACACCTGCAGCTTCGAATGGTCCTCTACCAGTATAAACTTGATAAGGGTCGTAACCTAGTATGGATATATGGGATGTGTCACTCCCAGCTCTTATGCCTGGCTTTATGGGATCCATGATTCCACAAATTCCATTTTCCGCCATTTTATCCATATTCGGTGTTTCTGCTGCTTCAAGTGTTGTTTTATATCCTAATTCTGCTAAAGGACGGCCTGCCATTCCATCTATAATTAATACATGTTCATTGGTTAGGTACTTTTTTGATTCAAGCACAGCACCCAGTATGCTGTCTATAAAACATCCCACAGTACCTGATAAAACTGCAATTTCTAAAGTTTTATATAAAACTGGATATATGCCTAAAATATAAGCTGCTAAACCTATTAAGCCAGCACCCACGATTCCAGCAGCTGTACCTAATATAGATATTCCCCCATCAGTACCGGGTGCAACTTTCTTTAGAGTGGTTATTAATCGTGGGGTATTAACTACTCCCACTTCACTGGCCATAGTATCTGCTGTTGCAGTGGCTATGGATCCTATGAATCCACCATAGTTCCCGAATGCAGCCATTACAAAAGGCACTACTCCATTAGACACTACATTCCTAATGGTTCTGGTGCCTTCATATATTCCTTTATCCTTTTTATACTGGTGTTTGTATTTGGTGAAAATTAATCCTAATAATAAAAATACGAAAATTAGAAAAAGCCAGTTTACACCTGCTGCGAATATGATTATGACACCCATTATGATCATAAAGATTGATCCGAGCAGATCAATAGCTTTTCTAGCGTACACTAAAACCCCTATAACCACCAATAGGACTACATATTCCAGGTTA
>JACWMK010000014.1 GCA_015661405.1 Methanobacterium sp. | reverse complement strand
ATCCAAAAAATGAAAAATTTAGCAAACAAGTACAAAAAAGAAAAAAATTAAGAAAAAGATACCAAAAATTATAGAAAACAAAAAAAATTAATAAAAAAAAACAAAGTTAAAAGAAAATCTCTAGAATAAATAATAAAACTACGAATCTTATTTAAATTAGGTTAGATGAATGATTGTAATTAGCCATTTATTCTCTCAATTCTTGAGATGTGAAATTAGCTAGTTTTAAGTAAATTAAATTGGTTTAAAATAAATTTTTATAAATAATATTAATAATATAAATCAAAATATTCTGTATTATACTATTCTAATCAATACAATACTTGTTTAATTGTTAAATTAAACCTTTATTCTGCTAGGGAACTTCTAATTACGAAGTATGAACTGGCCAGAATATTTATTAAAAACATTAATAAAAAAAATACAAATAGATACTAAAAGTTAAGTTAAAATTTAAGGCTAAGTAGAGGTATAAACATCATGGAACTCATTTTTCTGGGAACATCTTCAGCTCTTCCCACTAGAGATAGAAATCATTCAGCTGTAGCATTAAAAGCTTTTGGAGAAATAATTCTTTTGGATTGTGGAGAAGGAACACAGCGGCAGATGACTCGAACTAGGTTGAGTCCTATGAAAATTAATAAAATATTATTAACTCACTTTCATGGTGATCATTTCCTCGGTTTACCGGGATTAGTTCAATCTATGGCATTCAGGGGACGAAAAAATCCTTTACATATATTTGGACCTGTAGGAACTTCTAATATAATAAATTGTATCAAGAATTTGGGATATTTTAAGTTATCTTTCCCTATACATGCTTATGAATTGGATTCAGGTTTAGTTATAGAGAATGAAGATTACACGGTTTCCTGTTGTCCCACAAAACATACTATCCCTAATTTAGCCTATTCTATAGAAGAAAAACGATCTCCTAAATTTTTACTAGATAAAGCTACAGCCTTAGGAGTGAAACCGGGCCCGGATTTCAGTAAGCTTCAAGCAGGCATTCCCGTAAAATTAAAAGATAAGATAATTCAACCAGAACAGGTGTTGGGAGAAAAAAGAAAAGGACGTCGAATAATCTATTCGGGAGATACTAGACCCTGCACTAATATGATTAATTTTTCTTACGGTGCTGATGTGCTTATACATGAATCAACCTTTGATAATAGTCATCACGATAAGGCAGTAGAAAATGGACATTCAACTGCCTCTGAAGCAGCTCAAATAGCTAAAACTGCCCAGGTCAGACAATTGATCTTAACTCATATCAGTACCAGATATAAAGATACTGATTTACTGGAAAAAGAAGCTTTAAAAATATTTGAAAATTCTATGCTAGCTCAGGATTTAATGAGAATAAAGGTGAAGTTAATTGGCAATTGAACCTATTCTAATTGATATTATAATTGTAGCTGTTATTTTAATTGCTGCTTACGTTATCATAAATGTTATAAATTATTTCATCAAAAAAACAAGTGAACAGTTTGATTTAGAAATAACTGTGACTCAGGTACTTCAAGAGATAATATTATACTCTATAATTATAATTGCCGTGATAATAATTCTTGATTTCTTCGGAATTAATATAACTGGCTTGGTTTTAAGTTTAGGTATTCTAGGTATAGTGGTAGGTTTTGCAGCAAGGGATACTTTATCTAATTTCATATCAGGATTATTTGTTTTAGGTACTAAAAGTTTTAAAGTAGGAGATTTCATAGAAGTATCTGGGCAGATGGGTACTGTTACTAAGATGGGTTTCAGGATCACAAACATGGTGACTATCGATAATAAGGCTATTACAATACCTAATTCTATTTTTTCAACAGATCCTTTAATAAATTATACAGCTTTGAATAAGCGTAGAGTAGAACTAGAAATTACTATTCCATATGAATTAGATTTGGAAGATGTAATAAAATCTCTGGAACAAAAAGCATCAATGCTAAATTGGGCTTTAAGTGAAACTAAACCGAAAGTTATTGTAAAAGAATTATCAGACGTGGGTTTAAATGTTACATTAAACGTTTGGACTAATGACCCATGGAATGTGACAATATACAGGTCTGAACTTGCTATAGAAATAAGTAAACTTCTAATGCATAAAAAAAATTGATTTCTAAATTAAATTTATAAAAAATAATTAATTTTATCAAAAAATATAAATAAATCCTAATTTTTTTTTTATTAAATAAAACTAGGAAAATATTAAAGTTTAACTATAAATAACGCTTATTATTTCCATTAAGTTAATATTAGATTTATTACGTCAGATAGGATAATGAAAACTAATTTTGAATGATATTTATTGATTTAATAAATGATTCTTTTCCTGGACTTAACAAGAACTTGAAAAATAAGTTAAACATTATATAAGAGAAATAATCCATACATATATCCAAATTGAATAGTCTAAAATATTTTTTTAATTTTTTAAAAAAAATTGACTAAATCATAAAAAAAATTTTAATTCAGTTAATTTAATGAGTTAAACTGAATCTTTTTATGATTATGGAAAAATTTATAGAGGGTATAAAAAAATGGTGAAAATAAAAATAGACGAAGACGCTTGTGTTGGATGTGGATCTTGTGTGGAAGACTGTCCAAACGACGTTTATGAAATGGATGAAGCCAAAAACAAAACCAGAATAATAAAGGAAGAAGATTGCATGGCATGTCTTTCCTGCCATGAAATCTGCCCAGCCCAAGCCATGGAACATCAGGACATACACGTAGCTAAAAGACTCTACATAGATCGTAAAGTGAATAATACTATTAATAAAATAATATAAAAGAGGGTAATCAGATGGAAATGGAGTTAAAAGAAATAAGAGGCACATTTAAGCCAGAATTAATTCCTCCTGAATGTGGAGGGGGGATAGATGACTACGAAGAAGCTTTACATGTCCTAATGAAATTTGTAGGATCCATGGCTAATGCATTGGAACAAGTTTCCGGTAGAGGTGCTAATGCAATAGTATACCAAGCAGGGAAAAGAATGGGTCACGATGCAGGTAAACTTATGGAAAAAACAGATAACCTTGAAAACGCCATGCAGGAGCTAAGCCAGATTTTAGGTAAAGAATTTTACTTTGAAATGTGGAAACCATCGAGTCAAGAAAGTTTCACTATTGAAAGAAGTGGTGAAACAGAAGTGAAACTGTTATTCCGAGATTGTGTTGTAAGACAAACTCTCAGAAGAACAGGATTACCTCAAAAAGGACCATTATGTTATCTACTATATGGTTACATGGTGGGTGCAGTGGAAGAAGTGATGGACATCAAAGGAAAACTGGATATTAATCATATAGGACCTAACGCCTGTCTTAAAACATTAACCATTAACTGGGGTGGCAAATAATGGTTACTCTTGCTTTAGAAACATTAGCCAGTTGTGCTGGTTGTGAAATATCTATTCTTGATTTACATGAAGAAATATTACAATTATTGGATAAGGCTGAAATAGTTTATGCTCCGGTTTTAATGGATTCAAAAGAACTTCCAGATAATGTAGATATTGCTATTGTATCTGGATCTGTACGGAATATTGAAAATAAGAAAAAACTTGAAGAATTAAGAGAAAAATCTAAGATACTAATTGCGTATGGAACCTGCGCCTGTTACGGTGGTATTACGGGAATGGCAGACCTTTATACTCCTGAGGAAGTTACTTCGCGAACCTACTCGGATAACCCTAGCACGGAATCTGCTGAACTTCCATCAGAAGTTGTTCCCAAATTATTACCTATAGTTCATCCGGCGGGTGATATTGCTGATGTGGATGGTTACATACCAGGATGTCCACCTAAAGAAAGGCTTGTAGGGGATATTTTAATTCCTTTAGTAAATGATAGGGCACCGGAAGTTCCTAAAAAAAGTGTTTGTGCTGACTGTCAGCGTCATATGGAGCACGTGAAATTTGATAAAATACTCAGAAGGGTTGAAGGAGATCCTGACCCTGAGAAATGTTTCCTCAGCCAAGGTTATGTATGTTTAGGATCCGTTACACTGGGAAGGTGTGGTGCATTATGTACTGCAGCAGGTGTAGCATGTCATGGTTGTGGAGGTCCATCACTTGATGTAATACGAGAACCAAATCATGATATTTATAATGGAGTGATAAAAAGGATTGCTCACATCTCCAAGATGCCGGAAAAGGATGTGGAAAAGCAGATATACGATATTGGGCATATGATATACGGATTTGTTATTGGAAGTACTATAATGGAGGAGAAGCAGGTTTCATTGATCTCACAGTTGGTCAAGAAATGATAATAGGTGATTAAATATGAAAAATATCGAAATAAGCCCTGTAACTCGAATTGAAGGACATGCCAAGATTACTGTTCAATTAGATGATTCTGGAAATGTTTATGATGCCCATCTTCACGTTATGGAGATAAGAGGTTTTGAAAAATTCCTTGAGGGAGCAGCTGTTGAGGAAGCTCCGCGCATCACCCCTAGAATATGTGGAATATGTCAAACTGCACATCATTTAACAGCAGCTAAAGCTACAGATCAAATATTTGGATTACAACCACCAGAAACAGCCCAGAAATTAAGAGAATTAATGCTTATTGGCCAATATATACATTCTCATTCCTTACATTTCTACTTCTTAGGTGCTCCGGATCTAGTAATGGGTCCTGAATCCGATCCAACTCTCAGAAATGTGCTGGGAATTCTTAAAAAAGATCCGGAATTAGTGAAAATGGCTATAAAAACTAGGAAAATTGGACAGGAAATAACTGGTGTTGTTGGAGGTAAACCTATTAGTCCAGTCACAGCTATACCCGGTGGTCAATCCAAAGGAATAACTGCAGATGAGCAAAATAGACTTTTAAATGAAGCTAAAGATGCAGTTGAACTTATAGATAAAGGAGTAAATGTGGCTAAACCATTTTTTGCCCAATATAGTGAAGCAATCGAAATGTTGGGGCCAGTTGAAACTTATTTCGGCGGCCTAACCAACGGTGGGAATGTGGAATTATATGATGGACCAGCGAAAATCATAGATAAAGACGGTAAATTAATCCATGAATTCGCTGCAACTGATTATTTAGATTACATTGAGGAAAAAGTACAGCCATGGTCTTACTTGAAATTCCCCTACCTAAAACAGATTGGATTCCCTGAAGGAAATTATAGGGTTGGACCACTGGCCCGTATGAACATTGCAAACAATATTCCAACTGAAAAAGCAGCGCAATTATTTGGTGAATATCGAGATAACTATGGAATAGCACAGAATACTTTATTATATCATTATGCACGTTTAATTGAATTAATGTACGCTGCAGAAAGAGCAGTGCAACTATTAGAAGATGATGTTATAATTGGATCTGATATTAGACAGGGTCTCACTGAGTCCTTAATGAGTAAAGAGGAGGCAAATGAATCCAGTACAACTAAAAGGGGTGTAGGAATGATAGAGGCACCTCGTGGAACTCTGATTCATGATTATGAAACTGACGGTGCGGGAATTATAACCCGGGCCAACCTCATAGTCTCCACAGGCCAAAATAATCTTTCCATGGACATTGGCGTAAGGGAAACAGCTAAAGCAATGATTCATGGTGAAGAAGTTTCTGAAGGACTAAAAAATCAATTAGAGATGATTATTAGGGCTTATGATCCATGCCTTTCTTGTGCTACACATATGATAAACGGAGAATCACCTCTAACAGTAGATATTCATGATAGTGATGGTTTGCTTATTAGGAGACACATATTGTAAAGGATTTTAAAGGAAATTTAAATTTTTCCTTTAATAGATTTTTTTGAGAAATTAAATTATAAATGAATATGTTCGCTTATTTTAAATAAAATAAAATTATACTTTAATCAAAAAAATAGAAAATAAATATGATTAAAAAAAATAATGTTCAGTTCATCATTTTTGTTACGAGAAATAATTTTGCATAAAAAAAATACTCATACATAATTAATGTGATTAAATGAACAGATCAGAGTTAAAGGTGCAGCTGGATAATATTATAAATAATCTAGCCAAAATAAGTGGTGTGGATGGATGTCTAATTGTGGATGGTAATAGTGATATATTATCCCATAATGTACTTCATGATGTAGATGCAGATTTATTCGGTCCAATGGCACATGTAATCACTAGTTCATCTAAAAGATTAATTAAATTTACAAATCAGGGAGAACTAAAAAGGGTATTAATTGAATCACGATGGGGTAAGGCACTCTTTCTACATTTAGTAAATATTAATTTCATAGTTCTCATGAATACTAAGGCAAATGTGGGAATGGTAATGATATCCTCCAAAAACGCTGCTGAGAATATCATAGAACTTACTCAGAATTTAACTCCCATACAGTTGGATGAACAGACTTTAAAAATATCAACTGATGGAAAGATAGTTGAAAAATCACGTTTAGACCTTATATCTGGAGAGACTTCTGAAACTTCCTCAGCAGAATCTATGCATACAATTGAAATACAATCAAAAGAATATAAAAATCAACCAGAAATTGAAAATCAAGCGAAAGAAATATTAGATGCATCAATAGATGTAGTAAAAAGCAGTATACCTATTATAAAACCACCTATAGCTTTTCCTAAACTTAAAAAAGTTATTAAAGTACCTGAAACTGATTTGGAACGATCTGAATTGATCTTGACAATTTATGAATCCATTTTGAAAGCAATGTCCATCGGAGCTAGTAAAATCATGGGTGTAGCACCAGCTAGAGGACTTACCCGTAAATTCTTACCTACAAATGAATGTAAAAAGCTTTTGTACGGGGTTGATGTTAAAAACAATTCTACAATAGATTTTGATAAAATAAGAGAAAATGCTGAGAAAATACCTTTATCTGAAAGAGAAAACAGCTTCATAGATGATTTTACTAAAATTATAGCAATTATCACTGAAAATTATGGAAAAGTTATGGGTTATTCTGCATTTCGTGGTATGGTACGGCCTGAATTTAAAATTATAAAAGAATCTTATGGAATTGTTATAGATGAATTGAAAATCAAAGATAAAATACACCCAGAACTCATTGATTTATTTTAAATTCCATAAAACTCGTAAACTTCTCTGAATCTAAAATTAGATAAAAATGACATAGTTTAAGATTTGTAGGACACATGCACAGGATGCCTGCTCATTTATTTTTTGAATAAATTTTTATCAAATTCATTAATTATTTTGAAATAGATAAAATAGAATAAGTTCAAATTTTTATAATAATTATTATTATTCATTTTTAATTAGAAAAAAATTAAAAATTATAGAATAAAAATCAAAAAAAAGAATGGTGAAGATTAAATGAATGGACCATGGGTTGAAAAATACAGACCAAAGAACCTTGATGAAGTCGTAGGTCAAGATCATATTATTCAAAGACTTAAAAGATACATTAAAGAAGGTAGCTTGCCTAATTTAATGTTCACAGGACCAGCTGGAGTGGGAAAAACCACCACTGCCCTAGCATTAGGTAAAGCTCTTTTAGGAGAATACTGGAGACAAAACTTTTTAGAATTAAACGCATCCGATGCTAGGGGAATAGACACAGTAAGACATAATATTAAAAATTTCTGTCGTTTAAAAGCTGTAGGATCACCTTTCCGGATAGTATTCTTGGATGAAGTTGATAATATGACTAAAGACGCTCAACACGCCTTAAGAAGAGAGATGGAAATGTACACCAAAACAGCTTCATTCATACTCTCCTGTAACTACTCCTCCAAAATTATCGATCCTATCCAATCTAGATGTGCTATCTTCAGATTCACACCAGTAAAAGGACATCAAATTATTAAGAGACTAGAAGTAATAGCTGAAGCAGAAAAAATTGAAGTAACACTCAATGCCTTAGAGAGTATAGTATACTTTGCAGAAGGAGATATGAGGAGAGCAGTAAACATTCTTCAGACATCTTCATCAGTAGGAGAAGAAGTAACTGAAGAAAACGTGCAAGAAGTTGTATCTAAAGCTAAGCCTCAAGATGTTAGGAAAATAATTAACAAAGCACTAGCTGGTGATTTCTTAGATGCAAGAGATCTTCTACGAGAAGTTATGGTAATTCAGGGCATCAGTGGGGAGGATTTAGTAACTCAAATCTACCAAGAAGTAGCTCAAATGGCTAGAGACGGCCTCATTGGGGAGGAATTATATGTGGATCTAATTGAAAACATTGGAAAATATGATTACCGTATAAGAGAAGGGTCAAATCCAAGGATTCAACTTGAAGCTCTATTAACTAAATTTCTATTTAAAGCAAATGCAAAATAGAGGTCCTAAATTAATAATAATTGGAAAATAACGGGTCAGAATATAATGTTATGGACAAATAAATACAGTCCTAAAAACTTTAAAGAAGTTTTAGGAAATAATAAAGCCAAAGATGAGATCTCAGAATGGATTGATAATTGGTTGATAAATAAACCCCAGAAACCATTACTACTGGTAGGTCCGCCTGGAACAGGTAAAACTACTCTGGCGCACCTGGCAGCTCATGAATTTGCTGACCATATAGAACTTAATGCAAGTGATAAAAGATCATATGATATATTACTTGGAACTGTAGGCGAAGCATCAGCTACAGGATCTCTATTCAATCAAGGTTTAAAACTTATAATATTAGATGAAGTTGATGGAATCCACGGAACAGACGACCGGGGAGGAATAAGGGCTATTACAAAAATCATAAAGGAAGGACACCATCCCTTAGTAATGATGGCTAACGATCCATACAGTAAAAGAATAAAAAGTCTTAAAAGTAAATGTCAAGTTATAAGCATTAGAAAAGTTCACACTAACTCTATTGTAGCTCTTCTAAAGAAAATCTGTTTGAAAGAAGGGGTTGAATTTGAAGAATATGTGTTAAGAACTCTAGCTAAAAGATCTAATGGTGATTTAAGATCCGCAATTAATGATTTGGAGATTATAGCTAGAGGAAAGGAATCTATAACCACTGAAGACCTGAAAATAATCTCCCAAAAAGATGATATACATAATATATTTGATTCTGTAAGAACAGTTCTAAAAAGCAAAAATCCTCAGAGAATAAAAGACGCCATGCGAGTAGAAGCCGACCCGGCCTTCATGTTAGAATTAATAACCGAGAACATTCCACGAGAATACGAGAAAAAACATGAAATACAAAACGCTTATGAAATGATATCAAAAGCAGATATTTACTTGGGAAGAGCATTCCAAACTAGAAATTATGGTTACTGGAAATATTCTTATGATTTAATGAGTTTAGGTGTAGCTTTATCCAAGGATGAGACGTATAAAAAATTCGCCCGTTACACTAACTCAACTGTTTATGCAATGCTCTCTAAAAGTAGAGCTAAAAGAGATTTACAAGATCGAGTTGCTGCTAAAATTGGTGAAAAAACTCACACATCCCTTAAAGTAGCTAAACAACAGTTTCCATATCTGGAGATAATGTTTCAGAATAATGAGATAGCTTGGGAATTAGCCGAGTACTTCAGATTAGAGAATGATGAAGTTAAGTTATTCCGGTCTCGGAAGATAAAAAAACCTAAAACAGTCCAATCAAAAACAATACAAGAAGAAAATCAAGTTAAAAAGGTATCTAATTCAAAAAAAATAGTTGATAAAAAAATTAAAGAAAAAATAACTTCAATTCATCCTCCTGTTAAAAAAATAAAATCTACTCAAAATAAAGAATCTATTAAAAAAGAGGATAAAATAGAAGATTCAAAAAGTAAATCTAATAAAAAGGTTTCTAAATCTAAAAGTAAAGAAAAGCAAGTCTCACTCTTCAGCTTTAAATAAGTAGAAACTAATGTAAATTCATTTTTTTAGCAAATAAAATAATATTTAAAAAATTATAGATTCATACATTTATTTGAATTCAGTTACAAAAATGGCAGATTTTAACATATTCTCCCTTACATTGGGAATGAATTCCTCAAAAAAATTTATTAAATCATAAGAAATCCCATCACATGGTGGGATTAGACATGATAAATTATTTTTATGAATCCATGATTCAATCCATGAATTAGGTACATTAATTAATGGATAAATAGTTTTATACTGGTTAAATTCTGTATGGGAATTCATTGCTTTGATTTTTTTACCTTGAATCATTTTATTTATAATATTCTCAACTTCCAAATCCAATGTAAGGGGTGAAGCAATACTATCAAATTTGTAATTTATTAGTTCGTTTTCACCATATATAATTTTGATACCATATTTTCGAGTATATGATTCTAGAATAACATAAAGAGCTAAATCAACACAATTTCCAATTTTTTCTATTAAAATAGTTTCTTGTGGATTTAATGATTTACTTAAAACTCTGGAAGCTCTAATACACATTTTCTGTAAGATTTTAGATCTTACAACAGTCCATTTCGGGAATTTAGCTTTGAATAACTCTTCCTTTCTTCTGGAGAATCTAGAAAATTTTAGGTTGTTAATAAACAAAAAGTTATTCCACAAACTAATAAATCGATTATCTACACCAATATTATCTAAACACTCTAAAACGCCCTTATTCATCTTTATCGTCACTTATTTTATTAATATAGAAAATATAAACTTTTTATAAAATTTATGTCATTTATATAAATCTTTTAATTTAACAAACTACAAATCTATTATTATAATATTCGAATTATTTAGTTTTTTTTAGTTTAATCAAAAAAAATGAGAACTCTAAATGGAGGATCTTATTAATGTTTAAAATCTTCGGCAGGGAAAAAAGTAAAGAATCTAAAAGAGATTTGTTGGAAATTGAAGCTCCTGAACCAGTTGATTGTCTCTGTGACTTCACGTTCAATTTTCACTGGCAGCATAATGGAGAAAAACTGGATCCAACTTGGAAAATCCCGCATAATGATTACACATTTGGAGAGCTGGTGGAACACCTTAAAAATGGCGGTGATGTACGCATAAATGGGGATGTGGGACATAGATTATCATCAAGTATGGGTGTAGATTTAAAATACTTTGGTGGTAATGGAAATGATATTACAGTGGGTGATGTGTATGTTGATGGAAATGTAGATACACGAATGGGAATCAGCATGACCCGAGGTT
The DNA here is from genome assembly GCA_015661405.1 of Methanobacterium sp. GTDB lineage: Archaea > Methanobacteriota > Methanobacteria > Methanobacteriales > Methanobacteriaceae > Methanobacterium_A. The sequence goes on along the minus strand of JACWMK010000014.1, from coordinate 37,405 downwards.
ATATATATGTAAAAGGAATAGTTAAAGAACCCATAGGTAATTTAGTAAAAGTTGAATCAAATGTTAATGGATATCAAAAATTCAGGTCAATCACCGACATCATACATCACGGCTTAGATGGTGATAAACTTGAAGGATGCCAATTAATTGGGGATAAACTATTAATCGATGATGGAACAGTAAAAGATACGGTTGGTGCAAGGTTAAATTATGATGCCGAGATAATCATGAATGGAAACGTAGATCTAAGCACAGGTATACTCATGAGGAATGGAACAGTCCGCATTAACGGTACAGCAGGAAAAAACACAGGAGCCCTCCTCAATGGGGGAACAGTGATTATTGACGGAAATACAGATGACTTTACTGCCATAGATATGAAGAATGGAATAATTATAGTAAATGGAGATGCTGGTAAATTCCTCGCTGCAAATAAGAAAACTGGTGTAATTCTAGCTAAAAGTGGAAATCCTTTACCCATAACCAAGGAGAAACCTCTATCGACTGTAGATAGGAACGTTTTAATAAGATATGGTTTTAATCCACAAAACTTCAAGAAGTTCGAGTGAATTAAAGAATATACCCATAGAAAAGCTTTATAAATCCATAAATTCTTGAAAAATTACTAAATAAGGTCATTGGATGGGTGAATATTGGGGTGTAACATGGGAATAAAGCTTTATATCAGACTATTCATTTTAATGTTATGATAGGATTTGCTGAATATTTAAGTAATTCAATTATCAATATAATTGAATCTTTGGGTTACTGGGGTGTATTCATTAGTATGACGCTAGAAAGTGCATGTATTCCAATTCCAAGTTTTGTTATAATGCCCTTCGCAGGTTTTGCTGTTTATCAAGGAAAAATGACCCTACTAGGAATAACCATAGTAGGAGTTCTGGGAAACCTTTTGGGTTCCCTAATTGCTTATTATGTTGGACTTTGGGGAGGTAGGCCATTACTAGAAAATTATGGTAAATATATTTTAATAACACCCACTAAGCTTGATTTAGCAGATGCATGGTTTAAAAAATATGGTCACGAGGCTGTTTTAATCAGTAGACTACTACCTATAATCAGAACCTTTATATCACTACCTGCTGGAATAGCCGAGATGGATATTAAAAAATTCATTATTTACACTGTAATTGGATCAATACCATATGTCTTCGCTCTTGGATATATTGGTGTCCTTTTAGGCCCCAGTTGGCCTACAATAGAAAGCTACTTCAATTATTTAGATATATTAAGTATTGTATTGATTATATTAGTTATTATCTACATTATCTACGAATATGGATTTAAAAAACGAAAATAAAGGAAAATATTATATTTTTTTTATAGATGCTTGATAAATATAATCATTACATTAACTAGATATTATATAAAACAATATTATTTTTTGTATAAAACTTAAAATTATAATTTTTTTTTATAGATAAATAGAAATATTTATTAATGATTTATATAATTGATAAAAAATAAATTTTATATCAGAAATTGATTTAATTAAGGTGATAAAAAATATGGAAAAATTAAGTTCATTTAGATTGACTATTAGGCTGTACTTAGCAATTGCACTCTTATTTTCGCTACTTTACATAATAATAACCGCGGTAGGTACTTACTTCCGTTTTGGAGGACCATACTTATTTGCATTGTTAGTAATTGTTATCATATCAGCTCAATATTATTTTGGACCCAAATTAGTTGAGAGGACCATGAGAGTGAGATATGTGTCAGAACAGGAAGCTCCCCACTTACATGAAATGGTAGAGGACCTTGCAGTCAAGGCAGGCATACCTAAACCTAAAGTAGGTATCTCTGAAGTCAACATCCCAAATGCATTTGCTTTTGGTAGATCAAAAAAAGATGGAAGAGTTTGTGTCACTAGAGGAATCCTCGGATTACTGGATAAAGGTGAATTAAAAGCTGTTTTAGGGCATGAATTATCGCATATACGACATCGTGACATGGCAGTAATCACACTGATAAGTGCTGTTCCATTAATATTCTATTTCATCTTCATTAGTACAATCTTTAACAGAGGAGGAGGAGGGAATAATAGTTACGGACAACTTATTGGAATAGCTGCCTTTGCAGGTTATATAGCTGCACAGTTAATAGTTCTATTTGTATCAAGGATAAGAGAGTACTATGCAGATCAGGGAAGTATAGAATTAGGTAACCCACCATATGAACTGGCCAGTGCCTTATATAAACTAGTTCATGGATCAGCTAAGGCTAATGAGGATGCAGTTAAAGAAATAGAGGGTGTTAAAGCATTTTTTGTTAATGATATTTCAGATGCTGGTTATGAAATAGATGATTTTGAACAGTTAGATACAAATGGAGATGGCTCTATTAGCGAATCTGAACTTGAAGAACTTAAATACGCTCGTACCAGGATTAATACGCGCAGTAAAATTTCAGAATTGCTTTCAACTCATCCTAATATGATGAAAAGGGTTAAAAGATTAGCTGAGTTAAGCTAAATCATTTAACTATCTATTTTTTTAATTTAAATCTAGAATTCTTTAATAAAAAAAATTTCTATAATTGTTTTAAAATATTTCTTGTTGTATTAATATTAAGCTGTCCTGGGGCTGATTCAACATCCACAGAAGCAAATGTTAAAGGAGAACCAAAAAGAGGCGCTACAACCCGGGTATATTTTCCTAAATCACCCATAGAAATTCCAATGGTGTTACTAACGCGGGAAAGCACTTCTAAGACAGTTAAAGTATCCTGAATATTGCGAGGCATCACCGCAAATTTAGCAATATCACCCAAATCCTTCTCTTTTTCCACCACATTTAAAAGTTCACTCATATTAGGGGTTTTCTTAAAATCATGATAAGAAATTATACAGGACGGGGACGATTTTATTACCTTTGATCTATATTTAACATGAGTTTGTAATTCGATATCAACAAAATCCACGGATTCTGCAACTTCAACGAGAATTTCAGTTCTCTCCAATTCCGATCCCTTAAAGAATCCTCCTTCATCATGCATCCGATTGGTTGCTATAAATCTATGGTTTAGTTTATCAATTAAATTTAGAATCTTATCCGAATCTGGATTATCTAGTGTATCTATTCTTAATTCTAAAATATCGGCTCCTAGTTTTATAGCTTTATTTGATGATTTTAAAGCTGAATCAATACTTTTCTCAAGTATAGGAACGCATATCATTGGTTCGGTTAACAAGTAAATTGACTCCTTTAAATTTTTTAATTTAATTAAGTAATTTAGTTCATTTCGTTTTAAAATGTAATCTCTCAAATTTTTATGTGCATCTATAAAAACAACTAGAATTATATATTGCTTATATAATCTAAGATAATTATGTAATTATATTTAATCTAAACAATGGTGATTATTTTGAAGTTAACTTCCATTGGAGCCGATATCTCCAGTAATGATGTATCTTGCAGTAATAAACTTGTGAGTAATATAGAACAGGATATTCCGCAACTTCTTGAAATAGGAGCTTTTAAGGCTGATTTAACTAATATCACGGGAGACGATTTAGTTATAAGTGCATTTGTGCCAGATGAAAGTTTAGAAATAGTGAATGCTGGTATTGTAGAACTCTTGCGAAAAAATGCAGAAAATTTAGGAGATATTAGTGGAATATCACCCCAACCTGAAGGGGCTGGTGAAGGTATATCTTATGCTGAAGCAGTTATACGGCAAGATAGGTATCCTGATGCAATAATATTAGCTTTTGACACTTATGGTGGAGAATCATTTGTTGGAAAAGTGGCTAACTCCGTAATCCAATCTGCTAAAGGTATGGATGATGTGACGGATGTTGGGGGACAAATAACAAGTGGTGTACGTAGAATACCCGGAGTTGGATATGTATCTGATAAAACAGACGACCCTGTAATAGCTGTAACTGTAGAGGATATAGAAAGTATAGGTGTAATTGCTGGAGCCATGGTCGGATCTGCTTTGGGTAACAAGAATGTTTATCTTGTAAAGAGGGGTAGTCCCTCCTATATAATACCTGGAAGTGTAATAATATCGGTTTCAGCTTATATGAATGGTAATGTAATTGATTTAGCAGTGCCCCTATCAAATCGTATGCAGATTTTAAGATAATCATAGTAAAAAATTAATTTAAACAAATAAATTTTTAGGAGAATATGTGAATGATAATTCTTGATGAAAACACGAAATGTGTAGTGCAAGGCATTACAGGAAAGCAAGGATCCTTCCACGCTCAGGAGATGCTTAAATATAATACTAAAATATTAGCAGGAACATCCCCTGGAAAAGGTGGACAAAAATTGGGTGAAATCACTGTTTATGACTCTATAAAGGAAACTAAGGAAGAATTAGACATCAATGCATCTATCATATTTGTTCCGGCACCTTATGCCATGGATGCTGCTTTTGAAGCTATTTCACAGCTTGATATAGTGGTTATAATCACTGAACATATCCCAATACATGATTCAATGAAGATAATAGAATACGCAAGACAGAATGACACCATTGTTATTGGACCTAACACTCCTGGAATTATAACTCCCGGAATAGGTAAATTAGGAATAATGCCCACTCATATATTCAAAAAGGGAAACATTGGCATAGTATCCCGCAGTGGCACACTCACCTACGAAGTTGCTCAACAGATAACTCGAGCTGGTATGGGCCAGAGTACTTGTCTAGGTATAGGAGGTGACCCTATAGTAGGAATGGACTTTGCTGATGTATTACAAATGTTTGAAGATGATAATGATACTAAAGCCATGGTTATGATTGGAGAAATCGGAGGCAATGCCGAAGAAAAAGCCGCTGAATACATAGCAGAAAGAATCCAGAAACCTGTTATAGCCTACATTGCAGGAGTAACCGCACCACCAGGTAAAAGAATGGGCCATGCCGGAGCTATAATCGAGGGTGAAAGTGGAACAGCAAAAAGTAAGATAAAATCCCTAGAAACTGCGGGTGTTAATGTGGCAAGGAGACCATCAGAAATAGCAGGATTTATACAAGAATATTTCTAGTCATAATTTTATGGTTTTACTAAAATTTTAAAAAATGATAATTTCTAACATAAATGTAGTAACATAATATTTTCTATAATAATAAAACATTTTAAGTGATGAGATATGGTAGAAAAACATGAAATTATTGAAAAACTTTTAAATGGAGAAATTAAGCTACGTGAGATCGATAAATACACAGTAAGCATTGGTGAAGCAGTTGATATAAGACGCAACTTTGTGGAGGAGATCTCTAAAACTCCTTTGAAACATATTTCCAATTACTCACTAAACATGGAAGATGCTATAAAAAGGAATATAGAAAATCCTATTGGAACCATTCAAATACCATTGGGAATTGCTGGACCACTGAAACTAAAAGGTCAATTTGCCCAGGATGATTTTTATGTACCACTGGCCACTTCAGAGGGTGCTTTAGTGGCTTCGATTAACCGAGGCTGTTCGGTAATATCTGCAGCAGGTGGTGCTATTGTAAGAATAGTTGATGATAAAATGACTCGAGCACCGGTTATAAAGACAAAATCGGTTGATGAGGCGTTAAAGGTTAAAATTTGGATTAAAGAACATTTCAAGGAACTTAAAAAGGCAGCTGAGGTAACTACCAAACATGGTAAACTTCTGAAAATTGACCCCGTGGTGATTGTGGGCAGGTACATGTATCCTCGATTTGTTTTCAAAACCGGAGATAGCATGGGGATGAATATGGTTACCATAGCCACAGATAACGCTTTAAATCTTTTAACCTATAAAACTGGAGTACATGTGGTTGCTTTAAGTGGTAATTTATGTGTAGACAAGAAACCATCTAATTTGAACCTCGTAGAAGGTCGTGGAAAAAGTTTAATTGCTGAAGTTATGATTCCCAAGGATATAGTGGAAAAAAAACTTAAAACAACTTCTAAGGCAATAGTTGAAGTCAATATTTCTAAGAATCTTATTGGATCAGCTATATCGGGAAGTATGGGCTTCAATGCTCAATATGCGAATATTATTGGGGCTATTTTCCTTGCCACAGGACAGGATGAAGCCCATATAGTCGAGGGTAGTTTGGGAATAACCACCGCTGAAGAAATGGATGGAGACCTTTATTTTTCAGTAACTTTACCTGATGTACCATTAGCCACAATAGGTGGAGGTACAAGACTTGAAACAGCTAAAGAATGCTTAGAAATAATGGATGCCTACGGTACAGGTAAAGTGGATAAATTCGCGGAAATAGTGGGTGGAACCGTATTGGCAGGGGAATTATCTTTATTAGGTGCATTGGCCGCGGGACACTTAGCCAGAGCACATAAAGAATTAGGTAGAGGTTGAAATATGATTACGGGGAGACTATAAACTAAAATGAATATCCGTGAATTCATTAACGACTATTTCCACATGAGTCGATACATTGCCTTAGGCAGTCTGGATGGTATTTTAGCGGTGATGGGCGTTACTTTAGCTGCCAGTGGAGTGGCTAGTGTCGGTGGATTACATATACCTAACTTCGTAATAGGAATTACAGGCCTGAGCGGTGGTGTAGCTTTATCTCTTTCAAACGCATTTGGTGCATTCATTGGTGAAAGAGCAGAAGAATTTCGTAACATCCGAGAATTAGAGCATAAAATGATGTTAGATGAGGGTAAACTGGATGATACCGTAATTCATAAGCAGGCTAAAAGAAGAGTTTACATGAGCATGTTCACTCATGGATTTTCAAGTTTTATAGGTTCTCTGGTGCCAGTGACGCCATTTTTAATTTTAACAAGCAGATTTACAGCCACTTTGACAACTATAATTCTTTCTTTCACAGCCTTGGTAATATTAGGTATTTATTTGGGAATAGTATCTCGAAGTAGTCTACTGAAAACCAGTGTAGAAATAGTTATTGTAGGAATTATTATAGGATTGGTGAGTTTCATTCTAGGAGGACGTTAAAACTATTTTATTCATTAATAAACATGTTTTTCTTTAAATATTATCATATTTTTTATTATATTCCAAAAAAAAGGTTTTTATATGGATGTTTTATAAAAATTATCATAAATTAGATAAATCTATTCCGTAAACTTTCTCCACGTTTTCAATATGAATTTTGTAGGCATCTTCTTCAGTTAAAGTTTCATTTCGTAATAATTCCCGTGTCCGTCTGGGAACTGTTTTAGGACCTAAAACTGCTCCAGGTCTACTATTCATATCTAAATAATCAGTTTCCATGAGAAAATCATTTCCTTTTCTTAATCCTTCAATAATTACCTTTTTTGTCGCAATAAGAGAGGGTTTTAATCCATGGTTTTCTTCTTCAAGAATTGATGGACCTGAAAAATGTTTAACAACCTTATATCTATCCATACCAGAATCATCAGCCATTTTAGCAAACTCTGAAAATTGTTTTTCTCCTGAAGTTTCCGTATGAAGTTGCACAGCACATCCTACTTCTACTGCAAGTTCCATAGCATATAAAATAAGTTTATTATGTATTTTTAATTCTTCAGTAGAAACTTCATAATGTGGTCGTCCAATCTCTCCTATTCCAATTGCTTTACCTTCACTAACTAATTTCTGTGCATTAAGGAGAGCATCTCTCATCATTTCTTCTGCTTTTTTTAAAGATATTCCTTCCTTTATGAGTCTACTAAGTTCTGCGGGATGTGCGCCTACAATTGCAAATGCATTTACATCACAATTAGTATTTATTTCATCAACATATTTTACCACTTGTTCCATAGCTTCCTGAAAACTACATGAATCTCCAATTGTCCAAGTAGGTTTGTTAGGTATTATCATTACAGTTCCACCAGCTCTATGAAATTTTTTAGCTACCTCAATAGGTCCTTCGCCGTTTATAGGATCTACATGTATATGATTATCAGTTATAGGTATATTTTCCATTATTTACATTTCCTTTATAAAATTTTCAAATTATTTTAATACTTTAACTAAAGCTTCATTGAACACATCAACCGAGGGTTCAACACCAGTCCAAATTTTAAAGGATTCAATCCCTTGATAAATAAGCATTTTAACTCCAGTTACTGTTTTTGCATTTGCCTTTATTGCTTCCCTTAAAATACCCGTATGTAGCGGGTTGTATATAATATCATTTACAATAAGATTTTCATGCATCATTTCTGAGGTAACTAATGGCTTTTGATGAATATTAGGATACATGCCAATAGGAGTGGTATTTATGAGTATATCTGCATCTTTTAACTCATCATTAAGTTTTTCCCCAATATCAATAGCTTCTACATCAGCATCCAATTTCTCAACTAGATTCTTTTTTAATAAAAAACCTTTTTCTAAGGTTCTATTAGCGATAATTACTCTTCCCGCACCACTTAATATAATTTGGAATGATATGGCACGTGAAGCACCTCCCGCTCCTAATATTACAATTTTTTTACCTCTAACGGTAGATGTTTCCTCAATAGCTCTAACAGCACCCAATCCGTCAGTATTATACCCTTTAATCTTTTCATCAAATTTAATAGTGTTAACCGCCCCTATAAGTTCTGCAGTACCATCAAGAACGTCAAGATATTTCATAACCTCTGTTTTATGTGGAATGGTCACGTTTAAACCTTTTATCTCCAAAGAACTAGCCCCTTTAATAGCAGCTTTAAGTTCATTTTTTTTTACATGAAATGGAACATAAACATAGTCTAAGTTCAGAGACTCGAATGCAGCATTATGCATATATGGTGATAAAGTATGTTTTACTGGATCACCTATTAATCCCAATAATTTTGTTTTACCAGTTATCATAAAGCATCTTATAATAAATTTAGATGACAAGAATAATAAATATTAGCAGAAACAAAAATAAAAACATGGAAATATTCTGGAATAAGGTAAATATTATATTAACCGAGGTGATGAAATGAATCCTACAGAGAGATTCAATTTGCTTGTAACATTTAAAGGTCATAAAACTTCAAGGGCAGGGGAAGAATTGTTAGGAATCGAAGAGATTGAGTTAACATTGCAAGATGAGAAAAACTTGTTCGATATAAAAGAAACGGAATTTCAGAATGTTGTATTGATAGAGTCAGGAACTGATCCTTTAGTGATTGCCAAAGAGTTAGCTGATGCATCCACTACTGTGATATCTAAAATTGTGCCTATTGAATTAGTGATTAGAACCAGGCCAGATATTATCGCTGAAAGTGTTATAACTCTCAGTAAAGATAAGATAAAGAGTGGTGAAACCTTTATTGTTAGAGGTGATATCAGAGGAAGGGAATATATTAAATCAAAAGAAAAATTTTTGGCATCTATTTCTCAGGAAATAACTGAAAAGTTAGGGGTTGAGATGGAAAAAAATAGTCCAGATTGGGTTATTCAAATTGAAGTTGTAGGGGAGAATACGGGTATAAGTGTTTTAAAGCCAAAGAATATTATTAAAAAGCTTTAAAGAAATTTTATATTATTTGAAAAGAATAATTATGAATTAATTTATTAAAGTAATTTGCAATACCTTTTTTTTATTTAAGGTTAAAATAGGGGTGATTATAATATTGGCAAAGCAAAGGTTTGTTCTGGATACAACTGCTTTCACGGATAATCAACTTCGAGATAAGTTGGGGGGTGGTGATCTAGTAAAAACAGTAGATTTTTTAATTGAATTGATTGCAAGTTCAAGAATAAAACTTAATATGAGCTGCCATATGCCTCCCATAACTTATAAAGAGTTTTCAGAATATATGGCTAGAAATGAGTGTCCTGATGAAGTAATGGTGAAGGCTGATACTTGGGTTGTTAAAAAAACTCCTAACAGATACGATACTAAAATACCTTCGCAAATATTTTATGAATACGTTCAGGATATGAGAGAACGAATGAATAAGGGTATGCGTATATCTGAAAATGCAATTTGGGAAACAGCGGTAGAATCCATGGTTGGGATGTCTCGTGGAGATAAAAAAAGTCAGATTGAAGCAGATGTAATTGGCAGAGCTATCGCTGACTTTAGGAAACATTACAGACTAGCTTTGAGAAAAGGGACTCTTGACAGTGCTCCAGATCTAGATGTGCTACTTTTAGCTAAGGAATTAGATGCAGGGGTGGTAGCTGCAGATGAAGGAATTAAAGTCTGGGCAGAGAGATTGGGTTTAAGGTTTTTAAGTGCAAAATCATTCCCCAAAATGATGAAGGAATATCTCAAATATTATGATTAAAATTAATAATGCATATTATTATTTGTATTCGTGATAATATTGAAATAAATGAAGTCAAAAGTCGTAGAAAATTTAACTATTCTATTTAAGTGTATTCTTGTAAAGTCCAAATACTAATTATTCTTTTAACTATTAATTGATATTAAATTTATTTCGAAAATTTTAATGATTTATAAAGAACCTAGGAGAATTTTAATGGATATTCAGAAACCTAGAGGAACACGAGACTTCCTTTTTGATGAGATGAGATTGAGAAAACATGTAGAAAATACATTAAGAATAATATTTGAGGCTTATGGTTATCAAGAAATAAAAACTCCGTTATTTGAAGATCTAGCACTTTTCACCATGAAATCTGGTGAAGGAATAATGGGACAAATTTATCATTTCCAAGATAAAGGCGGTAGGGATTTAGCACTTAGACCAGAGTTAACAGCTCCCGTGGCACGTTTATACATTAATGAACTACAAAAAAAATCTAAACCTATTAAAATGTACTATTTTGGGAGCTGTTTTCGATATGAAAGACCTCAAAAAGGTAGATGGAGACAATTCTGGCAATTAGGATGTGAACTGATTGGTGGAAAATCTCCAGAATCTGAAGCAGAAATCATAGCCATGGCAGCGCATTGTCTCGAAGAATTAGGGCTGGATGATTTTGAAATACACATTGGAAACCTGGGAATAATAAGAGGAATTCTCGATGAAGGAGATGTGTCTAAAGAGGAACAGGATAAAATTATGGCTATTGTTGATAAAGGCGAAGTTGAAGAACTTAAAAATATTTTAAAAGAATTTAAAATTCATTCGAACACTAATAATATCTTAATTAAGCTAATCGGTATGAATGGCCATCGAGAGACAATAAAAAAAGTTTATGAACTTATTAAACATAATAAAAGCGCTTCTAAAGCATTAATGGACCTTGAGGAACTTTTAGAAATATTAGAGGCATTTGGATTTTCGAAATATACTGTAAATATGGGTATTGCTCGTGGTTTAGATTATTATTCTGGAGCTGTCTTTGAGATCTATGTGCACAGTCTGGGTGCTCAGAAACAGATAAGTGGTGGGGGAACATATAATTTAATAGAATTATTTGGTGGTGAAAATGTGGAATCCACCGGATTCGCATTTGGATTTGATCGTTTAGTGGAATGCGTAAAAAAATGCACAATAAAAAAGCCTCAAACTAAGACTTTAGATGTTTTTGTTGCCCCTATATCAAAAAATATGAAGTTAAATGCTTTTAAAATAGCACAAGTTCTCAGAAAATATAATATTAAAACTGATGTGGACTTGGTGGGTCGTAAACTTAAAAAAATATTATCTCAAGCTGATAGTTTAGGTGCTAGATATGTGATTTTAGTAGGTGAAAGAGATTTTGAGGAAGGTAAAATTACTTTAAAGGATATGGAATCACATGAACAGGAATTGGTGGATATTCTAGAGATAATAACGTTTTTTAAAGGAAGAATTCCCATTGGATCCCCTAATGAAAAAGTAGTTTTAGAAACATCGAATTCGTTAAAGGCACTAAAAAAATTTAAGATGATTTAAATGGATTACCCCCAATTGAACTTCAGACATAAAATAAATGGTGAAAATGTAATAATGGCCATTTCACAGGATTATAAAACTTTAGAAGTACTAATGGTAGCATATATGAACTTAGAAGCCTTTAAAATGACTTTAGACACTGGTAAGGTTCATTACTGGAGCACATCTAGGAATAAATTATGGCTTAAAGGTGAAAGCTCAGGACACGTCCAAAAAGTAATGGAAATATTCACTGATTGTGATAAGGATGCTTTACTTTTAAAAGTTGAACAAAAAGGAGCCGCCTGTCATGAAGGTTATTATACTTGTTTTTATAGAGAGATAACTAATGAGAATGGATTTAACTTAAAAATTGTAAAAGAAAAAATTTTTGAGCCTGAAGAAATCTATGGAGAGAAATGAAAATGAAGATTGTTCCAGATACAAGTGTAATTGTGGATGGTAGAATCACCAAAATCGTGCAGGATAAAGAATTCAAAGGATGCGAGGTGATAATTCCCGAGGCAGTTATATCTGAACTGGAAAATCAGGCGAATAAAGGTAGAGAAACTGGTTTTAATGGTTTAGAAGAACTTAAAAATCTACAAACCTTACATACTGAAGGTAAAATTGGTTTAAAGTATGTTGGGAGAAGACCCACATTAGAAGAGATATCATTAGCAAGGGGTGGGGAGATAGATGCCATGATACGGGACACAGCAGGTGAATACGGTGCAGTGTTAATTACCAGTGATAAAGTACAAAAACAGGTGGCGGAGGCTCATGGCTTTGAAACAATATACCTTAAACAAGAAATGGTGGGATATAAGGAACTGGAGATTGGGAAGTATTTTGATGATAGTACTATGTCTATTCATCTCAAAGAGAATGTAGTACCTTTAGCTAAGAAAGGTACTCCCGGTAATATAAAACTGGTTAAAATAAATTCTAGGCCACTTAAAAAATTTGAAATTGATAAGATGGCTAGAGAAATTATGGAAAGATCTAAAAGTGATTTTAAAAGTTTTATTGAGATAGAAATGGATGGAGCAACAGTTATCCAATTCCGTGAGTATAGGATATCCATTGCTAAACCCCCGTTTTCTGATGGGGTAGAAATAACAGTTGTAAGACCCGTGGCTAAAGTTTCTCTCGAAGATTATAAATTACCTAATAAACTTATAGAACGTTTAAGAGACACTGCTAAGGGTATATTAATTGCAGGGCCTCCGGGTGCAGGTAAAACTACATTTGCCCAGGCTGCGGCAGAATTCTATAGTAAAGATCTTGGATCTATTGTTAAAACCATGGAATCACCTCGCGATTTACAAGTTGGTGATGAAGTAACACAATACGCGCCACTTGAGGGTGATATGGCTAAAACAGCTGATATATTATTATTAGTGCGTCCAGATTATACTATTTATGATGAGCTACGTAAAACTAAGGATTTCAGGATATTTGCCGATATGAGATTGGCTGGTGTGGGAATGATTGGAGTTGTACACGCTACCAGACCTATTGATGCAATTCAAAGGATCATTGGACGAGTAGAGCTTGGAATGATTCCATCTATTGTTGACACCACAATCTTCATAAATGAGGGGCGTGTTGCAGCAATATATGATGTAGCGTTGACTGTTAAAGTCCCAACCGGTATGTTAGAAGCGGATTTATCTCGACCGGTCATAGAAGTTCGGGATTTTGAAACAGGTGATCTTATGCATGAGGTATACACTTATGGTGAGCAGACAATTGTAATGGAAGTTGGAAAGACTAAATTTGAAAAAACACCCATGCAGAAAATTGCCGAGCGAGAGATCACCCAAGAAGTGAAAAGGAGAATTCCGGAAGCATCAGTGAAGGTTGATATGAAATCAGATAAAAGAGCAACGGTATGGTTAGATGAAAAGAATATACCTAAACTCATTGGTAAGAAGGGGAAAAATATCGATGAGGTTGAAAGGAAATTAGGAATTAGTATTGGTGTTGAATCTCTTCAATCACGTGCAATTGATGATCAGACGAGTGTTGACGTGGAGCTATCTGGAAACTATGTAGTTCTTAATTTTGGTAAAGATACTATTGGCACTCCCTTTGATATTTTAGTTGCTGATGATTATCTATTCACGGCCACTGTGGGTAAAAAAGGAAATATAAAAATTAAAAAAGACATTGAACTTGCTAATATAATTTTAGATGCATTAAAAATGGACGTACCCATAATGGCCAGGTTGAGGAAAGAATAAAGAAATTTATCAAAATATAATTGACTACAAAAAATAATTTTTGTTGTGATTAAATTTTACTAGTGTACTAAAAGCATTAGTATAAAAATAGAATTTTTATTAAATCACTTAAATAAATTTGATTTTAAAATTAGTATTTTCAGGAGGCATTTATATGAAAATTAGTGTATCCACACTTCCATTCTATCCCAGGCCCCTGAAGAATATTTTTGACATTCTTTTAAACATTAATGTTAATTATTGTGAAATAATAAATGAATATCCCTATGATTCTATAGAATATGATCTTTTTGATACATATGATCTCGAAATTAGTATACATGCACCTTTATCCGATATTAATCTAGCCTCTCACAACGAAATGATAAGAAAAATATCTATTTCTGAAATTAGGAAATCTATTGATGTGGCGTATAAAATAGATTCAAAAGTGGTGGTAGTTCATCCAGGCCATATACCAGTTTTAGGTAGTAGATTTAAGGATAAAATCCTTCATTACAATAGGGATTCATTGATGGAATGCTCAAAATACGCTCAAGAAATGGGTATTAAAATGTGTGTAGAAAACATGCCGAATATTGAAGGTTTATTATACAAAGATTTAAACGAGCTTGAAAATCTAGTTTTGGATATTGATGCTTATATTACTCTAGATGTAGGGCACGCGCATAATAATAAGTTTACTGTGGAGGATATGCTCAAAACTTCCAGAATAGAACATATTCATCTTTCAGATAATGACGGTTCTTATGATAATCATAATGCTTTGGGAGATATTAAAAAAAATGGATTAAATTTTAACTCGTTATTTAAAGGACTTAAGCAAATTAATTATAATAATTTAATGGTTTTGGAGGTGGAACAGCCTAAAGGTGTGGTAAATAGCCTTCATTATCTAAAAAAAATTAATGAATAATAAAAATGAAAAATTTAATTATAATAATTGAAATTAATATTTAAGATAAAAAAAATTTTTTTAAATTTAGGGGATATTTAAATATGAAAATCGCAATTGTAGGTGGGACAGGAGATCAAGGGATAGGATTGGCATTGAGGTTTGCAAAGGCAGGTTTAGAAGTTATTATAGGCTCTAGAGATGTGAAAAAAGCTGAAAATACAGTTAATTTAATTAAAAACATATTAAAGGATGAAGATGTTCTTAATATATATGGCACTACTAATAGTGAAGCTGCCGAGCAAGCTGATTTATTGATTATGACTGTTCCTTTACAGGCTCAAATGGGGACTATATTCAGTATAAAAGACCATGTGAGGGATAAAATATTAATAGATGCTACTGTTCCACTGGATACTTGTATTGGCGGGAAACCTGTGCGATATGTTAATGTTTGGGAAGGTTCAGCTGCTGAAAGAACAGCAGAATTTTTAAAGGATGAAAAACCAAGTGTTGTATCTGCCTTTAATAATATAAGTGCGGCTAGCTTAACTAATATTGAAGCAGATGTAAATTGCGATTGTCTGATTTCTGGAGATGATGAAGAAGCTAAAGCAGAAGTTATACGATTAGCGGAGAAAATTCCTGGTGTAAGGGGTGTAGATTGTGGTTCTTTAGAAAATGCTAGGATTGTAGAGAAGATTACTCCATTACTCATAAATTTGAATATTAGGAATAAAATAAAACTGGCAGGGATAAGAATTACCGGAATTTAAATTATTATTTTTATAAATGTTATCAAATTAAAAAAACATTAAATATTAATTTTTTTCCGGATATAAAAAATTGGTTAAAAGTATGGAATATATTAAAAAAACGGCAGAACAGATAACTAAACATGCTTTAATGGTGATTAATCGTATAGATGAAGATCAGGTAAATAAAATGATAGAAATCATTTTAAAATCTGATTCTATATTCATAGTAGGTAGTGGAAGGTCTGAACTTATTGGTAAAGCTTTTGCAATGCGTTTAATGCATTTGGGTTTTAATGTACATGTTGTTGGAGAAGTTACAGCCCCCGCTATAAAAGATACTGACTGTCTCATTGCTATATCTGGATCAGGTGAGACCAAAGTAGTTACTATTGCTGCTCAGACAGCTAAGGAAATAAAAGCAAAAGTAGTAGGTATAACAACTAATACTAAATCCACTTTAAGCAACCATTTAAATGTGATTGTTGAAATGGAAAGCAAATCAAAAGAACCATGGGAACATCCTACTTCTCATGTTTTAAAAGGAAATTATGATGATATGGCCCCTATGGGAACTCTTTTTGAAGATAGCACTCATCTTTTTTTGGATGGATTAATAGCTGAATTCATGGCCCGTTTAGGTAAAAAGGAAGTTGATCTAAAAATGAGACATGCCATTATAGAATAATCTTTAAATACTTTTTTAATTAACATTAGATAATTATTTTTCAAAATTTAATACAAATTTATATCCATGTCCAAGTTATATAAATCTAAAAGAATTAATAGTTATAGAACAATTTTTATGGTGTAAAATGTGAATTCAAAATTATCAGGAGATTTAGTTATCATAAAATGTGATAAATCCGAGAAACTCCATAATAAAAGCCATTACGGTATCTTTACGGATGAAGGATTACAGCTTTCTCTCATAGAAGCACTTTATTTAATGGAAAAAGACAAGATTAATGTCTCAAAGAATGATGAAAAACTTTCTATAGATGATCTATTAAAGATTATCCATGAAAAAAGTTTATACTCTAAATACGTAGTTTTTAGAGATTTAAGGAATAGAGGATATATAATAAAAACTGGTTTCAAATATGGCTCTGAATTCCGTCTATATGAGCGGGGCACATCCCCTGGAGAAGGTCATTCAAATTATCTGGTTAAAGTAGCTTCTGAAAATGAAGATATTCAGCTTTCTGATCTTTCAAGCTATGTACGTGTAGCACATGGGGTAAACAAATATCTGCTATTTGCTGTAGTGGATCAAGAGAATGATATTACTTATTATAAAGTTGCATGGACTAAGCTTTAAATCTTCCCAAAACTATCAAACTAAAATTTTTATAAAAAATTTAATTATAATCGTAAAGATTTACTAAAATTTTTTTATAGTAAATATATTTTTAATTAAAAGTTTTTAATTAAAAGAAACTTATTGAGATTTTCAAGGTGATTTTTTGATAGACCCATGGAGTTCATCCATAGTAGATTATGAAAAACTGAAAAAGCAGTTCGGAATCAAACCGTTCACAGATTGCATGGAAGAAATAAAGAATCCCCACCCCCTAATGAGTAGAGGCATAATCTTTGGTCACAGAAATTATCAACAGATAGTTAATGCAATTAAAGAAGGAAAAAACTACGCAGTAGTTACTGGAATGATGCCCAGTGGTAAAATGCACATTGGCCATAAAATGATTGTTGATCAACTCATTTGGTACCAGAAAAATGGAGCCGAAATATATATTCCAATAGCTGATATGGAGGCTTACTCAGCCCGTGGAGTGGATTTTGAAACTTCAAGGGAATTAGCAATCTCCGAGTACATTACTAACTACATTGCACTGGGACTGAACTTTGAGAAGAAGAACCTACATATTTATCTACAGTCCGAAAATAAAATAGTTATTGATCTAGCCTACAAACTAGCCCGGAAAGTTAATTTAAGTGAAATGAAAGCTATTTATGGTTTTTTAACTTCCACTAATTTAGCCCACTTATATGCTCCGCTGATTCAGGTGGCTGACATTTTACATCCTCAACTCGGAGAATGTGATGGTCCCGAACCCACAGTGGTACCCGTAGGTCCTGATCAAGACCCTCATATTCGCCTTACCCGTGATATTGCTGAAAGATTCAAATCACAATTTAACTTCATCACACCTTCCTCAACATACCACAGATTCATAACAGGACTTACAGGCGGTAAAATGTCTAGTAGTAAACCTAAAACAGCAATATTCCTTAGTGACCCTCCAGAAGTCGCAGCCAAAAAAATTAAAACTGCAAAAACAGGGGGTAGGGAAAGTTTAGGTGAACAACGTGAGATGGGAGGTATTCCGGAGGATTGTGTAGTTTATGAAACACTTCTCTACCATTTAATGCCCTCAGATTATAAACTCAACGAATTATACTATGAATGTAAGGAAGGTATTATCATGTGTGGAGAATGTAAACAAAAAGCCTCAGGTATGATGAGGGATTTTTTCCAAGTTTTGTCAAAAAAAAGAGAGAAAGCAAAACATACGGCTGAAAACATTTTAAGTAAAGAGTAAATATGAACAATATTGATCAATGTAAAAAAAAATAGAAAAAGTAAATTTTGAATAATTCAAATTGAAAAGTTTAATTAATATGAACGAATTATTTGGATAGGTGATTTTAACATGAGAAAGGATAGTGAATCAGGTTTTTTCATTGGTCTTTATAAGAGAAATGAGACTCTTCTCTTACTTTCAGCTGTAATATTACTGGGATCAATGGTTATAGGATACATTTTATCTGGATTATTGGATCCCATTTTAGGCGGTGTATTTGAGGGCTTCAGGAATAGTGTAACAGAAGGTACAATACAACTCACTACCCTTTCCATTTTCACCAACAACTTTAAAGTAGCTATAGTAATTTATATAACGGGATTGACATTGGGCATAGTCAGTGCTTATTTTCTTTTATTCCAAGGAATTTTTACAGGGTATGTAGCTTCTAAATATTACTTACCTAATTTTTTGATTTATACTATACCTCATGGTATTTTCGAAGTTACTGCTATTATAATAGCAGGAGCTGCTGGATTTAGGTTGGCGAGTGGATTTTTTAATTTTTTAAAGGGAATAAGTAAAATGAATGATAGAATACCAATTAAAAGTCAGTTAGGATACTTATTGGAAGCAAATGCAGATGAATTTAAAGATTCTCTAAAACTTTTCATTATAGCTGTGGTTATATTATTTATAGCTGCTATTATAGAGGCTAACTTCACTATTCCTTTCGGAAATTACATAAGAAGTATAACTTAAATTCTTTTAAAACAGATTTTAAAAATAGAATAAGTAAATTTTATTAAAATATTTTTTTATACTAAAGTTAAACAAGAAAAATATTATCTTCAAAAATATGTTAAAAAAGTGAGATTCATGATAAAATGTATAACTTGCGGTGAAGAGTATAGCCTTGATGAGATAATTTACACTTGTAAAGAATGTGGATCAGTACTCGAGATTATTTGTAAACCTGACGTTTCTCGAGACATTTTCAATTGTAGAAAATCAACTATGTGGAAGTATAAGGAATTCATGCCAGTTGATGAATCTAGAATAATTAGTTTACAGGAAGGTGGAACTCCATTCATTAAGTGCGATAAATTAGGAGACCAGTTAGGAGTAAAATTACATGTTAAAGTGGAAGGATCTAATCCTACAGGAAGCTTCAAAGATCGAGGTATGAGTGTAGGGATAACTAAAGCACTTGAACTAGGCGTTGATACTGTAGGGTGTGCGTCAACTGGAAACACTTCAGCTTCCCTTGCCGCATATGCAGCACGTGCAGGTTTAAGATGTATAGTAATTTTGCCATCAGGAAAAGTAGCGTTGGGAAAGTTAGCACAAGCTATGTTCCATGGAGCTGAGGTTATGTCCGTAAAAGGAAATTTTGATGAAGCTCTTGAAGTAATAACTGCTTTAGCATTAGATGGTAAACTTTACCTTTTAAATTCAGTGAATCCATTTAGGTTGGAGGGTCAAAAATCTATTGGTTTTGAAATAGTTGATGATCTAGGTTGGAGGTCTCCTGATAGAATTATATTACCAGTGGGGAATGCAGGAAACATATCTGCTATATGGAAAGGTGTAAAAGAATTTTATGAAGCAGATTTTATTAAGGATTTACCACGTATGACTGGTATTCAGGCGGAAGGGTCTGCTCCTATAGCTAATGCGGTAAAAAGAGGTGCAGATTATATTATTCCAGTTGATAATCCAGAAACTATAGCTACAGCTATTCGGATAGGTGCACCAGTTAGTGCTTTGAAAGCACTACGTGCTATTTATGATTCTGATGGACTTGCTGAAACTGTTACTGATGATGAGATACTTTATTCTCAAAAATTACTTGCTAGAACTGAAGGAATTGGTGTTGAGCCGGCGTCTGCAGCATCCATTGCTGGGCTTAGAAAGCTTGTAGAAAATGGTGAAATTGATAAAGGTGAAGAGATAGTATGTATTGTTACAGGTCATCTTTTAAAGGATCCTAACACTGCTATAAATGCTTGTAAAGAACCGGTTAACGTTGAAGCAAATGTAGAAGCTATTTCAAGGGTTTTAAGAGGATTATAATATAATTCATCACAGAATTTTTTTTTGGTTAATCTGAACTATTAAAATATCCTAATTTTTTGGTCATGACTCATTATGATATGATTTTTGATGAGGTCTTCAAAAAGAATATGGATCTTCATGAGGTGTCTCAATATTATACAGATCACTGAATAATCACAGAAATAAACGATAAATATATATAAGAGTACGACAAGAGTGTATAATAACAAATATACAAAAATGAGGTGATATTATGGCTGAATTACCAATAGCTCCAATTGGAAGAATAATTAAAAATGCTGGTGCAGAAAGAGTCAGTGATGACGCTAGAGAAGCTTTAGCAAAAGCTTTAGAAGAACAGGGTGAAATGATAGCTGGTGAAGCTGTTAAACTTGCAAAACATGCTGGAAGAAAAACTGTTAAATCATCAGACGTCGAATTAGCCGTTAAAAGATTATAAAAAGTTTTTTTTCACTTCTTTTCTTTTTTTGAAACTTTAAATAAACCTTAAAAACTCATTTTTTTGTTACAATTCTAATTTGTTCAAGTTATTAAATCATCATTTTTTTACCTAGTTTTTTTGAGAAATTAGATATAAATCTTTATATTTCAACTATTAATTTTTTTTTAAATCTTTAGAATAATATATATAAAGTTTATATAGAATGATGTAAAAAACCAATAATAGCTAATTTTAATCTTTAAAATCTATATTTATGTGAGTTTTAAAATTAGATATTTTTTTATAAATACATTTATTTATAAGTAGTTTAACTAATCCCGCAAGAACTTTATATACCTAAACATTTAAAAGTAAGATTTGCCGATGGATGGTTAAAATCCAGATGAAAAAGGAGGTAAATTAGATGGCAAAAGCAATATATGTTAAATTTGATGTACCAAAAGAATTAGCGGATAAAGCTTACGAGGCTTTAGAAATAGCTAGGGATACTGGAAAAATTGGTAAAGGAACCAACGAGGTAACCAAAGCTATAGAAAGAGGAAACGCCCTACTGGTTTTTATCGCCGAGGATATTGATCCACCAGAAATAGCTGCGCATCTACCTGTTTTAGCTGAAGAAAAAGAAATACCCTATGTATACATTCCAACTAAGGATGAATTAGGGGAAGCAGCAGGTTTAAATGTAGGCACAGCATCTGCATGTATAATGGATTCAGGCGAAGCTGAAGATTTGGTCAATGAAATAGTTGAGAAAGTTGAAGAACTCAAAAAATAAATTAAAAATAAATTTTTTCTAGTCCATTTCTAGATTGGAAGGCATTAAAGTCTTTCTAATTTTAATTTGAAGGTGATTTTTATGGAAGATGGAACTCCTGCTGAAGTTATTGAGGTTTTAAAAAGAACCGGAATGACTGGAGAAGTTATGCAGGTGAAATGTAGGATATTAGATGGAAGAGATAAGGGTAGGATACTTACCCGGAACGTCATGGGAGCTATAAAAGAAGGGGACGTTTTAATGTTGTTAGATACTATAAGGGAAGCTAAAGAAATCCGTACCCCATAATTTAAAGGTGTGTTTATATGAGAACATGTTCATTCTGCGGAGAAGAAATGAATGAAGGTACTGGAAAAATGTACGTCAAAAAAGATGGTACTGTGTACTTCTTCTGCAGCAGCAAATGTGAAAAAAACAGGATCAAACTTGGAAGAGTTCCTAGAAAGGTTAAGTGGGTTAAGAAATGAAGCAAATGAGTTTTGTGATGTTGAAGCCTGATGCAGTGTTAAGAAGACTTATAGGTAAAACTGTAAGTAGATTCGAAGAAAGAGGACTTAAAGTTACTGCTGCGAAAATAATGATTATTAATAAAAATTTAGCAGAAAAACATTATTCAGAACACAGTCAAAAACCTTTTTTCAGAGATTTAGTGGATTATATAACCTCCGGACCAGTATTAGCTATGGTAATCGAAGGTGAAGAATGTATAACTCTTATAAGAAAAATGGTGGGAGCCACCAATCCTAAAGATGCTGAATTGGGGACTATAAGAGGTGATTATGCCATTGACACTGGTAGAAATATAATACATGCTTCAGATTCAACAGAATCCGCGACAAGGGAGATAAATCTATTTTTTAATGATTCAGAAATCTATAAATTCACGATACCTGATGAAGAATTTATATATGAAGAACCTTAGTAAAAGGTGAGGTAGCGGGAAATTAGGATTAAAAAAAGCTAAAATTTTTTATAGCTTTTTTAAAAAATTCTTTATCTATACCTATGTAATATTCTTTAAATTTGAATTTGTGTCCTTTTTATTGATATCTGGGAGAATATAATTGAAGATTCGATCACCTATTGTATCTGTTTTAGGTCATGTAGACCATGGTAAAACCACTCTTCTAGATTTTATACGCGGCAGTGCAATCGCTCAGAAAGAAGCTGGTGGAATAACCCAACATATTGGTGCTACTGAAATTCCCATGGAAGTTATTGAAGCTATCTCTGGTAAGTTTATTAATAAACTGCAGATACGAGAAAATATGCCTGGTCTTTTCTTTATAGACACTCCAGGTCATGAAGCATTTACCACATTACGTAAGAGGGGAGGAGCACTGGCAGATCTGGCTATATTAATTGTAGATATTAAAGAAGGATTCAAACCTCAAACTTATGAAGCTTTAAATATACTAAAAATGTATAAAACTCCTTTTGTGGTAGCAGCTAATAAAATAGACAAAATTTATGGATGGGAAACATATTCAGGACTCACATTTAAAGAAACATACTCGAAACAGGCGTTAAGTGTTCAAGAAAAACTGGATAATAGTATTTATAAATTACTTGGAATTCTTCATGATGAAGGATTCGAATCAGAAAGATTCGATCGAGTCCAGAATTTTGCCAAACAAATTAGTATAATCCCTATAAGCGCTAAAACAGGTGAAGGAATAGCTGAGCTTTTAGCTATGCTTATGGGCTTAGCTCAGCAATATCTCCAAAAACAACTACAAATCGAAGCTAATGCTCCCGCTAAGGGCACTATATTGGAAGTGAAAGAGGAAATAGGATTAGGAATAACATTAGATGCAGTCATATATGATGGGGTATTGAAAAAAAATGATATTATAGTTTTAACAACTCGAGATAATGTCATAACCACTAAGATACGATCATTACTTAAACCCAAACCATTAGAAGAAATTAGGGATTCTAAAAAGAAGTTCAGTAAAGTAGATGAAGTAGTGGCAGCTGCAGGTATAAAAATTGTAGCTCCTAATATTGAAAATGTTATTTCTGGTTCACCTTTAAGAGTGGCCCGGGAAGACTTTAACAATGTTAAAGAAGAGATTCTTAAGGAGATTGAAAGTATAAAAATTGACACTCATGAAATGGGTGTTGTTATTAAAACAGACACTTTAGGATCTCTAGAAGCACTAGTAAACATGTTGAAGGATCTTAATGTACCTATAAGGATGGCAGATATTGGGGATGTTTCACGTAGAGATGTAGTAAATGCTTCGATAGTTGGAAAAGAGAATCAGCTTCACGGGGTTATCTTAGCTTTCAATGTTAAAGTATTACCCTCTGCTGCAGAAGAAATAAAGAATTCTAAGGTGAAGCTTTTTTCTGCAAATGTTATATACAAACTTACAGAGGATTACGATGAGTGGTTAAAAGCAGCTGAAGAGCGTAGAAGGAAAAAATGGCTTGATGCCATAATTCGTCCTGCTAAGATAAGAATAATACCTAAACTGGTTTTCAGATATAGTAAACCTGCAATAGCTGGTGTTGAAATATTGGGGGGCACTATGAAGAAAGATTACCATTTGATGCGTGAAGATAATTCTTCAGTGGGTAAAGTTGAAAGTATGCAAGATAAAGGTGAAAACCTTAAATCAGCAACTAAAGGTCAAAAAGTCGCAATGGCTATAAAAGAAGCTGTTTTTGGCCGTGACTTTGAGGAAGGAGACGTTATATACGTTGATATACCTGAAAAACATTATAAAATACTTGAATCTGAACTTATGGGAAAATTAACTGAGGATGAAGTTGAAATACTCCGTGAAATATTGGAAATAAAAAGAAAAGAAGATCCTGGATGGGGTATTATTAGTTAACTCATTAAAATCCAATTTATGGTGAATTTTGAATTAAATTCTTTGTAAAAAAACAATTTCTTATCCTTTAATCTATGGAAAATGATAAATAATATGGAATATAAAAAACCAGAATAAGATGGAGGAGATATATTGGCATTTAAATTAGTTATTTCAGAAGGCGAGATCAGTCATCAATTGGAAGTTGAAGCAGCAGAATCAAAAAAACTTGTTGGATTGAAAATTGGTGATAATTTTGACGCTTCTCTGGTTGGTTTAAAAGGATATACATTAAAAATTACTGGCGGAAGCGACAAAAATGGTTTTCCAATGAGAAAAGATGTTGAAGGACCTCGAAGGATTAAAAGTCTTTTAGCTGGAGGCATAGGTTTTAATCCTAAACGAGATGGGCAACGCAGAAGAAAAACTGTCCGTGGAAATACTATATCCGACGATATTGTACAGATCAATGTTATAGTTGACCAAAAAGGTGAAAAGAATATTGATGAACTTTTAAAGAGTGAAGAATAATTTTCGGGGATAATTTGTGAAAATACAATCTGAAATTAATATAGGTTTAGTGGGACATGTTGATCATGGTAAAACAACACTCACTAAGGCATTATCGGGTATATGGACTGATACTCATAGTGAAGAAACTAAAAGAGGTATCTCTATAAGATTAGGTTATGCAGATATAACCTTCCGTAAGTGTCTCACATGTCCTGCTCCTCAGTGTTATACTACTGCATTAGTATGTGAGCATTGTAATGAAGAAACTCAGAATCTCCGTAAAGTATCCTTTGTGGATTCCCCTGGACACGAAACTCTTATGGCTACAATGCTTTCCGGTGCAGCAATTATGGATGGGGCGATACTGGTAGTTGCGGCAAATGAATTTTGCCCTCAACCACAAACAAAGGAACATCTTATGGCTTTGGATGTTATAGGTGTTAAGGATGTTATTATAGTTCAAAACAAAATTGATATAATATCTAAAGAAAGAGCTATGGAAAGCTACCAAGAAATAAAAGATTTTGTGAAGGGTACATGTGCAGAAGAATCTCCCATAATACCTATTTCTGCTCAACAAGGTGCAAACATAGATATTCTAATTGAAGTGATTCAGGAGAAAATTAGAACACCTCGAAGATCTATTAGAAAAGCTCCCAGGATGTATGTGGCTCGTTCTTTTGACATTAACAAACCGGGTAGTGCACCTGAAGATATGGTCGGTGGAGTTATTGGAGGTTCACTGATCTATGGTAAACTAAAAGTGGGCGATGAAATCGAGATAAAGCCTGGTGTACAAATAAAGAAGAAAGGAAAATCTGAATGGGTTAGTTTAAGCTCTGAAATAGTAGGATTAGTTGCTGCTGGTGAGCAAGTTGATGAAATTGGTCCCGGAGGGCTTATCGGTGTGGCCACTAAGTTGGATCCAGCTTTAACCAAGGCTGATTCTCTTTCTGGATCTGTGGCGGGTAAACAAGATACATTACCACCTGTTATATATGAATTCACTATGAAAACTCATTTATTAGATAGGGTTGTTGGAACTAAAGAGGAAAAAGAAGTTGATCCTATAAAATCTTCAGAACCTCTAATGATTAATGTTGGTACTTCTACCACAATTGGAGTAGTAACCAGTGCTCGAGGTAATGTGGTGGATGTGAAACTTAAATTACCCGTATGCGCTGATGAAGGCCAGAGAGTCGCTTTAAGCAGACGAGTCGGGGCTAGATGGAGGTTAATTGGATATGGTATTATCAAATAGTCAAGGAAATGAAGCGTTCCTAGATGCAAATTTTTTATGATAGCGGCTCAGTTTAATTTAGATATCATAGGTCAACTCGAAGAGTTAGTACCATCATTAAAATTAATAGTCCCTTCTTTTATTATATTGGAATTGGAGAAAATAAAAGAGAGATCTAAGGGTAAGACTAAAACTGCAGCTTCAGTTGCCCTTAAGATAGCTAATTTAAGTCCTGTAATTATAAAAATTATTCCTCTTCTTAGAGGAGAACAAGTAGATGATGCTCTTATTAGAATATCAAAGGTTTTATGTACTAATGATGGGGAACTAAGAAGAAAAGCTCGAAATAAGGGAATAATTGTGATTTATTTACGTCAAAGGAAATATTTAGCTGTAGATGGATATTTTGAAGGTTTATTGTGATCATAAATCTTTTTTATTTATTTAATTATATAAAAAAATGTTAACTATTTAAAAATTTAGAAAAATAAAAATTATAGAGAAATTTAATACATAATTATATTATTATATATTTAATAATTAAATAAAAGTTATTATAATTAAAAAAAATGTAATCTTTTTTATACAAAAAAATTTGTTTTCGTTTAATGCTTAAAAATTTTTGTTAAAGGAGGAAATTTATAAATGAATCTTTGGAAAGAACTATCAACCGGTCCATCAGCACCAGAAGTAGTTTATGCTGTTGTTGAAATTCCTAAAGGATCAAGAAATAAATATGAATATGACAAGGATAAAGAAGCGTTTATATTGGATAGAGTATTGTATTCTCCATTCCATTATCCTGCAGAATATGGTTTAATACCACAAACATTATGGGATGATGGAGATCCAATGGATATTATTGTAATAATGGATGAATCTACATTCTCCGGATGTATCATTGAAACCAGACCTATTGGGGTTATGAGAATGATAGATGGTGGAGACAGTGATGATAAAATACTCGGTGTACCTACGAATGACCCACGATTTGATGATATTAAGGACATCAAAGATTTACCACAGGCATTTTTAAATGAAATTACCCATTTCTTCCAAGAATACAAAAGATTGGAAGGAAAAACAACAGAAATTTTAGGATGGGAAAACGCCAAAAAAGCATTAGAATCTATAGAATATTCTATGAATTTATATAAAGAGATTGATTAAAAAAAGTAATTTTTGAAAATTACTAATTAATAAACCAAGTTTTAGATTTAATTAAAAAAATATTGCTTTATATGCACCATAAATATAATGGGGTGCAGTTTTAATAAAAGCATTTAGAGGGATTTGATTGTATTTAATATCGAAAATAGAAGACACTGTAAGAATCCCACCCAACATGTTTGAAGAACCCGTAAAAGAAACTGCAGTTGAAGTTTTAAACGAGAATTATATGGGTAAAATAGATAAAAAGTTGGGACTGATGGTCACGGTAAAAGAAATAGAAGAACTCGGAGAAGGAAAAGTTATAATGGGTGATGGGGCAGCTTATCATAACGTTATTTTCAGTGCATTATTCTTTAAACCTGAACTGCATGAAATAGTTGAAGGAGAAGTTATTGAAATAACCGAATTTGGTGCTTTTGTTCGTATAGGTCCAATAGATGGGTTAGTACATGTTTCACAGGTTACTGATGATTATATCAACTACGATGCCAAAAGAGGGGCACTGATTGGTAAAGAATCAAAAACTTCCTTAGAAGAAGGGAATAAAGTCCGAGCCAGAATCGTAGCCTTGAGTCTTAAAGGAAAATCATCTAAGGAAACTAAGATAGGATTAACTATGAGACAGCCGGGTTTAGGAAGATTTGAGTGGATTGAAGAAGAAAAGGATAAATCTAAAAATAAAGGTAAAAGTAAAGTTAAAGGAAAAGTCAAAGGAAAAGAGAAGGGTAGGAAGAAGTAAAAATGGTTATTAAAGCATGTACTAGATGCCATAGGCTATTAGAAGATGAAAGATGTGTAATGTGTAATATAACCACATCAAAGAATTGGAGTGGGTTTCTAATCGTTGTAGATCCCGAAAAGTCAAAGATTGCAAATGAATTAAAAATAACCCTACCTGGAGAATATGCTTTGAGGGTTCGATAATGTGTTAATTCTTAAAGAAGAGGGTAGATCTGAATTCAAAAAGCCATTTGGAAAATTATATTCATCCATAATAGATTTAAAAGATAATTTAGAAAATTATAAACAACAAGAAAATAATCTTATAATATCCATAGGGGATGTCACAACTATAAATCTTCAAAAAGCAGGTATAAAAACCGATATGGGGATTATTGATAACAGAATTGAGAGAAAAGAATACGAATTTAAAGATAAATTAGTTAATTATAAAGTTCAATTTAAGGCTGAAAATCCCCCTGGAACCATAACTAAGAATCTTTGGAATACTATAAAAAAGGGATTCCACTTAATTGAAACCTCTCATAATAATATTCTTATTGTAGTAAATGGTGAAGAAGATCTTGCAGTGATTCCCTGTGTGATAATGGCACCACATAATTCTATAATTCTTTATGGCCAGCCTGGAAAGGGTGTAGTGTTTTGTGAAGTTGATCAAGTTAAAAGCAAAGCAGAAAAATTATTAGAAAAATTTGAGGAGACATGAAATAATGGAAATTAATATAAATAAGAAAGCTGAAAATCCACTTTTAGACCGGACTGAAATATATTTTGACTGCTTATATCAAGGTGAAGCTACTCCTAAAGTTTTAGATGTGAAAAATAAATTAATAGCAACCTTAGATGTTGATAAAAATCTTCTAGTAGTAAATAAATTAAACCCTAATTTTGGAGAAGGAAAAGCCAAAGGTTACGCTAAACTTTACAACTCAGATAAAAGTCTAGCTGAAATCGAGAGGAAACATATACTAGAAAAAAATCAGAAGCCTCAAGAAGAAGCTAAAGAAGATTCAGAATAAATAAAAAGTTAAATTAAAAAAATATTATTAAATCAAGCTTAAAATATATTATTAAGCTCAGGAGGAAAATGTAATGAAAAAATGTGAGCTCTACGAAGTTAAAGATAACAAAATCGTTAGGAAAAATCCGGAATGCGTTCGATGTTCCCATGGTGTATTCATGGCAGATCATGGGGACCGTTATGCATGTGGAAAATGCGGATACACCGAGTGGAAAGGTAAAGAATCCAAACATTAAAAATATTGTTCTTTTTTTTAATTATGAAGTTGAGGGTGATTTTTAATTGAATTTGAGATCTGGAAGGCTTAAAGGTAAAATGAGTAATGATGCTGCAGCCTTCACCTCCTCTTTGGAGTTTGATCGGAGGATTTTTAAGGCTGACATCCTATGTAACCTGGCTCATACTACTATGCTGAAGAATCAGGAAATAATTCCTCCTAAGGATGCAGATAAAATAATAGGTGCCTTAAATGAGCTTAATGTTGAGGGAATTTGTGCCTTAGATATGGATCCATCTGTAGAAGATATTCATATGGCAGTGGAAAATTATGTTACTGCTAAAATAGGGGAATCAGCAGGTTTTATGCACACTGCGAAGTCTAGAAACGATCAAGTAGCTACAGACCTTAGACTGGTTTTAAAGGAAGAGATCGAAGAAATTCTAATCGATCTCTTGAAATGCATCAAAATCATTTTGGATAAGGCATATGATCATCGAGAAACTGTTATGGTAGGTTACACTCATCTTCAGCATGCACAACCAACTACTTTCGCTCATCACATCCTTTCTTATGCACACGCCCTTAAACGGGATTATGAACGACTTAAAGATGCATACAAAAGGGTAGATATGAGTCCTTTAGGATCCGCAGCTCTTACTACCACAAGCTTTCCTATTAATAGGGAAATGACGAGAGAACTTTTAGGTTTCAACCAGCTTTTGGAAAATTCTATAGATGCGGTAAGCTCCAGGGATTTCATGGCAGAGACTGTTTTTGCGTTGGTTATGTTGACATCTACTCTTTCTAAAATCTGTGAGGAATTGATTCTTTGGAGCACTTATGAATTTGGTATGATTGAGATATCTAACAAATTCTCATCTACATCTTCTATTATGCCTCAGAAAAAGAATCCAGATGTTGCTGAGGTTGCTCGGGCTAAAACTGCTGGAGTTCAAGGAGAATTGATGATTATACTCACCATTTTAAAGTCTTTGCCTCAAAGTTACAACAGGGATCTGCAGGAGGTTACTCCACATATGTGGAATGCTGTGGATAACAGTCATTCAATGTTGAATATAACTCGAGAAATGATCTCTACTGCGGAATTTGATCAGAAAAGAGGTAGAGAGTTGGCTCAAGCTAACTTTTCAACTGCAACTGAACTAGCTGATTTAATGGTAAGAGAAAAGAAATTACCCTTCCGAATAGCTCATCAGATTGTGGGTAGAACAGTCACCAAAGCATTGGATAATGGGATTAAACCTACAGATATTGATACAAAATTCTTAGATGAAATTTCCTTAGAATTAATAGGTAAACCATTAGAACTGAATGAAGAATTGGTTGCAAAGGCTTTAGATCCATATCATGTAATAAAAACCCGGAAAATTATAGGGGGACCATCCCCGGAAGTTGTAAAGGAAGCTATTTTAAAGTTAAGAGATTTTATTCAGGATGAAACTAAATAATTAATTTTTTTAATTAATTTTTAACTACTATAAATTATCCATCATTTGCGTATTAACTTCTATATTTTTTTTAAACTTTATTTAACGAAAGTTAATTAGGATTCAAACATACTCCATTACTCATTATTTATCCTCTAAATATTTTTTCTGAATCTCATCTGCCAATTTTTCATCCTCCAAAACTACAGGGCCCTGATAACCACAGTTATAACATATCCATAAAGACCACATCTGAGGATTAACTCATTTTATATGAGAAGATCTGTGGTTGGGACAGTATTTAACGCTAATTTTCATTAAACATCCATCTTTCGTAAATTTTATATATGATCTAACACAAAATAATATAGTATGAGAGATCAAACCACCAAAGAAGTAATCGGTATAGTTGCTATAATCATAGGTATATTAATTATAATATACCCTCTGTTAGTTGGATATTTAGCTGGAATTTTCTTAGTAGTCTACGGAGTACTGGAATTAGTTATGATGCCTCGAACATAATAACTAGTTTTCTTTTTTTTTTAGCTTGAAAATTTTCTAGAATTTAATTTCCATAGAGTAGACTATATGGTACTTGAGTACTTTAATTGACTAATTACTGCACAATTTCACAACCATATCTAAAGCTTCGCCTGATTCCAGTACTCCTGCCCTAGTTTCTCTTAGAATTCTTTGAATGGAAAACCTTCGCATATATCCATATTTTTTATGCACTTCACTTAAAAGTGGACACCCATATCCGCCGGTAGAGCTGATTCCAAAGGTCCCAGCTAAATCTTTTGTTTCACCTTTAGTAGCAGATAACAATGCAGGTAAATTAATTCTTAGAATATCTTCTTTGAAATTCATAGCTTGAGATCCAGTAGCTAATAAATCTCCAAATATCATTACGCTTATTTCCGATTTTTTAGTATAATCTATAATAGTATTTTCAATCAGTTTGGAGCATCTACCACAAGGATGATATCTACCATCTAACGCACCCTCGACAACTTGAGATATATCTACTTCTAAGTATTTATGATTGACATTTAATTTTTTTGAGAGGTTCTCTACATTATCTCTAAAATATTTAGGTAATATTATGTCTCCGGGATTTACTGTAACAGCTAAGGGTTTGAATCCCATTATTTTTGCAATTATTAATGAAAAACTACTGTCTACACCCCCAGATAAGGCGACTACAGCTAATGGTTTAATAAAACCTGACTTTGATGATTCATCTAAATTTGTATTCAATAAATTCTTTAAGAGAACATCTAAACTATAAGGATAATTTATTCTCTTTTTAAGAAAATTGGACAAATTTTTTAGGGGTTCTTGTAATTTCACATTTTTTTGGTAACCAATTATTTCATCCATTTTAGTGTAGGCTAAATTCATCCTATATTTACGCAGAAGAATATCAGAATAAGACTCAACATGTATGTTTTTAACATTTAATTCTTCTTTAAGTTTCCCAACTAC
Source organism: Methanobacterium sp. (assembly GCA_015661405.1). Lineage (GTDB taxonomy): Archaea > Methanobacteriota > Methanobacteria > Methanobacteriales > Methanobacteriaceae > Methanobacterium_A. The sequence continues at coordinate 5,264 of JACWMK010000014.1, read as the reverse complement.
CCATCCACCTTTTCCTATTATTAACGATTTTTCAGGACGGTCGGAAGTAATAATGAGTAATTCTTCATCATATTCATTAAACATGATATTCTTAATTTGTGGTTTTATATTTTCATGCCCTATTTCGTCTCTTATTCGAGATACACGGTTAATAATATCATTTTTATCAAGCTTCAAATTATTAAACCTCCAAACTCGGAAAAAAATTTTAATTAAATCTATTTAAGATAACCATAATTTTAATGATATATATCTTAATTTGCAAATTATTCTAAGAATTTTTTTCATAAATTGAAATGCTAGTTATATTTTTAATAATATGATAACCCGGTATATCAGGTTTAGGATTACTAAGAGTATCTATATAGTAATCTGCATTATTTCCTCTTAAATAGTTGGAAAATGCTTCGGGGCTAGTATATAAACGAGGGACTCCAAATTTAACTTCTTTTTTAAGGCTCCATGTTACTGCAGGATCGTAATCTGAATAAATCACTTTATCTTGGTAGTTAGGATCATATTCTTTCAACCAGTCACTGGCAGTTTGAATATCAAACCCATAACCATGTTTAGGTGTATGACCAAGACTCACAGCAGTAATCGATGACAGAAACACTAAACCAACAATAAAGTATAAACCCCAGGATTTTAACTTCTCTATTTTAAGTTTAAATTTATATTTTTCAATAACAATACTTAAACCTAAAATAATAAAATAGGCTAATGCAGGTGACATTGTAATAAAATAACGGTCTACTTTAAGTGGAATAATGCTGTGAAATATGAAAAAAGATACAAACCAAGATAAGAATAGAAAATCAATTTCCAAATTTTTAATCTTTCTGCTTTTTAATAATCTATATCCTACATATAAAGCACCAAGGATAATGAATTCAGTAACTAAATAAGAACTAGTGAAAAAACTCAAAATTCCAGCTGTAAAAAGAAGAATTAAGATTATTAGCTGTAAATTGAATTTGTTTTTATCATAAACATTGATTTCTTGGATTTTTTCTTTTACAATCCCATATAAATATATAATTAAGCCAAATAAGACTATTATAACTGTAATATATGATAAAATTGATGGAAATCCTTGATAGGGATTTAATATTTGACTATAAGTTCCTTGAAGAGGGCTAACAGAAATATAATTTAATATATGACTTAAATAATAAAATTTATTAGGATTATAACCTAGATCATTAACAGATGCTCCCGAACCAATCAAAGTAGAAGTAAAAATGTTTATAATGGAATTTAAGTTCCCTAACTTTTCATAGACATATACTAAAAAAGGAGTTATAATAACTAAGCCGGCTAATACACCAAAACTAATTTTTTTCATATTTTCAATGAAATTATTATTCATCAGTAAATAGAGCAACATGGGAAAGACTAGGATTGCTGACGTATACCTTGCAAGAAAAGCTACCATAAACATTGGAAAAACTAAATATAAAAACTTTGAATTCTTTTTCAAACCCATAATCAATGTGTATATAACCCATATTGAGAATGCAACTCCAGGAACATCTATAGCACCGGAAACAGCCCAAGAATATACTAATGGAAATGAAATGAAAATTAAACTACCTATAATACTCTGAATTTCGTTAAAACGTTCTCTGAAAATTAAGTAAAGTCCAATAACTCCAAATATAAATATAATTCCGCTAAGAATAAAAATAACATTTGCAGAGATATATCCTACCCTGAAAACTAATGATGTTAAAAAGGGCATTAAGGGAGATAAATAGATTACACTCATATTCCCCACAGGTATTCCTGCGAAAATAAGGGCGTTATTTAGATAAACAAAAACATCATAATAGGGAACCCCAATATTAGTCTGACGGATTATCAAGTAAACCGTTATAGCTATAGTAATTACTGTTAACAGGAAAAGTGGATTTTTACAGATTTCTCTGAATTTAACATTGATATCATTTGAATTCTTCAATTTTTAGACCACCAATTAAGTGTGACATTTAAAATTTCAAAAAAAAGAATTATCTAAAAATATATAGTCCTTCTGTTATTGTAACTAAAGATATATTAAAAATTTATTAAACAGTAAAATCGTTTTATTTATAAAAATAAATGAGATTAAAATTTTTTTCTATCGTGTATATGTACCCATAATTTGACCTTGATCAAGTATATGTCCATCTATCGTTTCTAAAAAAGTCTTTCTACTTGTCCTGGGGGGTAAATCTAGTTTAACATCCAGAGCATAGATTTTATAATAATAATGATGAGTTCCATTAGGAGGACATGGTCCAGCATAACCTACTTTCCCGAAGTCATTTAATCCCTGTATAGCGCCGTTATCCAGGATTTCTCGACTCATTATATGTTCTGAAAGACTCATAGTATCTACCGGTAAGTTAAATATAACCCAATGACTCCATGTACCTCCAGGAGCATCTGGATCCTCACATATAATACCAATACTTATTGTATCCTCAGGTAAAGACTTCCAAGCTAATGGTGGGGATACATCAACTCCACTACAAGTATACTTGGTGGGTATAGATTTTCCTTCATCAAAAACAGTGCTTTTAATTTTTATAACCATTTTCAAATCCTCCCTTTTTTGGATATTCATTTAAACAATTTAAAATCTAATATTTTAAATGTTATCAATATGTTTATAGATCTTTTCATTTAGATTTTTTTATTAATATGATTCCATCAATTTAATTGAATTAATGAATTTTTTATTCTATTTTTAAATTTAAACTTTTAATTTAAATATAATATTTTTTTTAATAAATTTTTTCTATGATATTCTAAATTAAAGATATATTGTAACAATAAAATTAGTTATAGTTTTTATGGAAAAGGCGATACGGAGATGGACTATAACTAAGAAAAAAATCAACAAACTTAAATAGTAAAGAGTCTTAAAAGAAAAAGTGAGGTGATTTAATGACTGAATTACCAATAGCTCCGGTAGGACGGATCATAAAAAATGCTGGTGCTCAGAGAGTAAGTGATGATGCCCGGGATGAATTAGCAAAAGTATTAGAAGAATATGGTGAAAAAATAGCTTTAGAAGCTGTTAAACTCGCAAAACACGCAGGAAGAAAAACAGTAAAAACCTCAGACATTGAGTTAGCTTTAAAAGCAATCTAAATTTGTTATTTTTTTTTTAAATTAATTTATTATTTTTTTTTAGAATAAGTTGGGGACAATTAGATTATTTTATATTATAAAAAAAAATAGCTATTATTTAACTTGGCCTTTACATAATATTATTTTACTTAAGCGTTATTTAGCCTAATTAAGTATTAATAAATTTATATATTTACTCATTTTATATCGGTGGTGAATTTGACTAGAATATCTATACTGGATCTTGACCGTTGCCAGCCAAAGAAATGTAACTATGTGTGCATAGAATACTGTCCGGGTGTGCGCATGGATGAAGATACTATAATTATCGATGAAAAAACCAAAAAACCTAAAATATCCGAAGATCTATGCTCTGGATGTGGTATATGCACCAATCGCTGTCCATTCCAAGCAGTGAGTATTATTAACTTGCCTGAGGCTTTAGAAGAACCTATTCACCGTTATGGGCAGAATATGTTTGAATTATTTGGATTACCCAGCATCAGGGAGGGTGTTGTAATTGGAATGTTAGGTCCCAATGGTATTGGTAAATCTACTGTAATTCGCATATTATCAGGAGAACTTAGACCTAATTTAGGAAATTATGAAGATGAAGTAGATTGGGAAGACGTTATAAAATTTTTTAAAGGGTCTGCACTTCAAATTTACTTTAAAAAACTTTCTGAGGGAGAATTAAAAGTAGTACATAAACCACAGATGGTAGGTCTCCTACCCAAATTTGTAAAAGGCACTGTTGAGAATTTACTGGATAAAGTGAATGAAAGAAATGTTCTAGAAGAAATTCAAGAATCTTTAGAATTAGAATCTATCCTAAAAAGGAATATTAAAAATCTCAGTGGAGGAGAGTTACAGAGGGTGGCTATAGCTGCTGCTGTACTTAGAGAAGCTGATTTTTATTATTTTGATGAACCTACTAGTTGGTTAGATGTTCGTCAACGATTGAATGTTGTTAGAGTAATAAGAAAAGTTGCAGAAGAAGATAATTCGGTCCTAGTAATTGAACATGATTTAGCTGCCCTAGATGCTATATCTGATTATGTGCACATACTCTATGGAGAACCTGGAGGATATGGAGTTATATCTCAACAGAGGGGAGTTCGGGCTGGGATAAACACTTATATAAATGGATTTCTGCGTGAGGAAAATGTCAGATTTCGTAAACAGCCCATAGTCTTTGAAGTGAGGCCTCCAGCTGCTGCCATTGAAACTGGAGTGTTAGCTGAATATTCAAACCTTAAAAAATCTTATAAAGAATTTAATCTGGAAATTGAGGAGGGTAAAGTGCATCATGATGAGATCATAACAGCTTTCGGACCTAATGGTATTGGAAAAACCACTTATGCCAAGATTTTAGCAGGTGTAACTAAATCTGATTCTGGAATGATCAACAAAAAAGTTAAAATCGCCTATAAACCTCAATATTTAAATTCAGATTATCTTGGAACAGTACAAGAACTTCTAATTACTAGTATTCCGAGTTATGGTAGTAAAATATTTAAAACGGAAATTATGAAACCATTTTCTTTGGATAAACTGTTAGATAAAGAAGTTCAGGATCTTAGTGGAGGGGAATTGCAGAGACTTTCAGTGGCCATAACTTTATCACAAGAGGCAGAAATCTACTTATTTGATGAGCTAACTGCATTTTTAGATGTTGAACAAAGATTAAAAGCTGCTAGAACCATTAAAAGGGTAGTTGAGAGTCATAATGCTTCGGCAATTATAATAGATCATGATATTATTTTTATTGATTACATATCTGATCGTGCTATGGTGTTCTATGGAGAGCCTGGAGTAGAGGGCCATGCTAGTGCTCCAACGGATCTGCGTTCCGCTATGAATCGTTTCCTTTCGAATGTGGGAATCACTTTTCGCCGGGATAAAGAAACCAAAAGACCAAGAGTAAATAAAATCGGAAGTTATCTGGATCGGGAGCAGAAGGAAAAAGGAGAATATTATTATTTGGAGAGTTAAAAAAAATTTATTTTATTTAAATTACAGTTTATTATCCATAGCTTCTAGGAAACATTCTACAAAGTATTTTACTTGTTCAGTAGGTATTGAGTAACTCACTCTCAAATAACGGTGGCCGAATTTTTTACTAGTGTAAGATCCCTCCCTAG
>JACWMK010000061.1 GCA_015661405.1 Methanobacterium sp. | reverse complement strand
TTTCATTCAATAACTCGAAGTTTATCTGGTTATTTGCATTCTCAGCTCTTTTATTAAGCTTAACCAGACCCGAAGGAATACTAATATCATTAGGACTAATATTTTTGATTATATATGTATTTTATAGAAAAAATAAATCACTCAAGTTAACTCCACTGATACCAATTTTAATTTTATATTTAGTGCCAATTGTAATATACATGATTTTCCGGATTTCTTACTTTCATATGCTGTTACCCATCTCCGTTTTAGTAAAAACAATTAGAGGGAATATTTTTTTAACTATATCTGATTTAATAACTGCTTTAGAGTACATTGTTCCATTTATTATAATTATATTAATTTCCTTATTCATTAAGTATCCAAGAATTAAATCACAGGAAATAGAACAAAAAACTCAGTTTAAATATTTTTTAATTACGTTGATTGTAGCGTTTATATTAGCTAATATTGTATATATTTACACTGAATTAATGTCGGATTATGGGTTGAGATATTTTTATCCTTCTTTCGTACTACTTTATGCAGCTTCTGGTGTAGCATTAAGCATGTTATTCACTGAGATAGGAAGTAGATTCAATGGTAAATTGAAAAAAAATACTACCCGTTTTATTATATGTTTGTTCATAGTCTTCTTACTCTTAATCCCTAACGCTACTTTTTTAACAGATCTTAACAGTCTACATAATGATGGAAATAGTTTATACCAAGCACATATAGCTTTAGGCAAAGCTCTCAGTCCTTATTCAAAGGATAATTATACCGTTGCATCTGTAGATTCGGGAGCTATAACATATTATTCTAAATGGAACCAGATAGATATCTTGGGATTAAATAATAAATTTATAGGAGTAAATGGAATTGCAACTCCAGCATATATAGAAAAAACGAATCCTGAACTGATAATAATCAATTCAGGGTATCCAACATTATATAATCCGAGTTTTAACGTGGAAATACCATTTTACAATTTTGCGTTAGAAAACAATTATACAGAATTAAATCCCATCAAATTTAATGATCATTATTATTTATTCCCATTTTTAAAAACTAATATTAAAGATTATGATTCAATAAAAAATTCACTCGAGAAAGTCAGTGAAGAATCAAATTCATAATAATAACATTTATTTATTTAACTCAAAAAATTATCTTTTTTATTAACTCATTACAGGTTAATATTCATCTACAATTCATTTCTAAATGAATATTCACCTATACTTTATTTTTAAATGAATATTCATCTACGACTTATTTTCAGATGATTAATAAATTCTTTTTTTCTAATTTTTTAACTCTTATTCTCATGTTTTATTAAATAAAACAGATTAGGAGATGTTAAAACGAATGTTTTAAACAAGTTCTATGAAGGATTAAACCACTATGATTCGATTAAATTTTGGAAGTTACCTGGTGAAACATGTATTTTAATTGTGGCTAAATGTCACTGCCGACCACAATCAACAGAACAAATGAGGAAGATCCAAGAAGACATTAAAAATGAACTATATCCTGGTTTAAAAATAATTCCTTTAAGTGATGGTTGGGAGGGTGATTACAGTCTTAAAGTTTGTTGTGATGTTAGAATCATTAAGGATATGGTGATTGAAGAATGCACTCACTGCCGAGCTTTAGGTGGTTAACTATGAATGCACTCTTAACGGTAGGGTGGAATATCAGTAAATGGGTTCTTATACTACCATTTTTAATTGTTATTTTCGGTAAGATTTTCTATATAACATTATCTCAATTTAGCTTCTTAAATCTCATTATTTTAATTTTATATTCTAACCTATTTAAGATTTATCAGGAATTAAAACAATGAATGAATCAAATAAAGCATCATATACAGCAATCTTAGGAAACCTTTTTTTAACAGTTTTCAATATAATTGTAGGTTTATCATCTGGGAGTTCATCTTTACTGGCAGAGGGATTTAATTCAGGTTCAGACGTGATTAATAGTGTAGTTGGTGCATTCGCTGTTAAAATAAGCAGCCAGCCAGCTACTAGTGAATATCCATATAAACGGGAACGGATAGAACCTTTAATTGGTTTAGGATTTTCTTTATTGTTATTCTATTTAGCTTACACTATCTTCATGGATGGATATTCAAAAATCACCATGGCACATATCCCTACCGTTGGAGTTTTAGCTGGAGTTATGGCAGCTATTGGCATTTTTTTTAATTTTTATATCATGAAAACATTATCCACTGTCGGAAAGAAGAGTAACTCACAAGTATTCGTGAGCATGTCAAAAGAGAAAATGTTAGATGTCATTGCTTCTATTGGAGTGGTTATAACAGTAATAGCATCACAGTTAGGATTCACTATTTTAGATCCGATTTTATCATTCATAATAGCAATTTTAGTTATAAAAACAGCTGTTGAAATGTTAAGGGATAATTATAATTCTATTCTCGGAAAAATACCTAAGAACCTTGAAGGTAGAATTAAAAAAGTTGTACTCTACATCCATGAAGTTGAAAGTGTTCCTTCAATTAAAATTAACAATAAAGGACAGCATTATGGGGTTGCCCTTGATATTGAATTAGACAGCTCATTGAATATAGGTCAAGCCAGTGATATATCAGATGAAATTAAAAAAATCATAATCAAATCTATCCAATTTGTTGATGAAGTGGACGTTGAAATTTATTCCGAATAAACTTTTAAAAAGTTTAATCAAAAATCGAGTTGATTAAAAATGAATAATAGAACTTATTTAATGTTATGTCCAGACTGCAATCATGAATTAAGAGACAATCATATCCTTATACATTGCCTTAAATGTAAAACAGGAAGATATGATGTGATAGATGAATATCCAACTTACATTTAACTCCACCTTTTAAAAAAAGGTGGATCAAAAATTTATTTTTGATTAAATTTTTAGAAAAAGTTTAAGTGATTAGGTTCGTGAATAGGTTGGTGATTAACACGGAAAGACATCTTCATGTTTATAATCACTATAGGCTCCTTGGAGACAATATAAAAGAGTATCAACATCACTAAAACTATCTTTAGTTATATTAGAAAATTTATTTTCATACAATAACTTCTGCAGAATAATAGAATACTCTCTATATCTTGGACAAATTCCATGAATGAGTTTTTCACTTTTTTTAACCCATGAATTCACTTTGACAATGTCATCACCTGTTAAAGATTCGCCAGGAGTTAATTCTTGAATTAATTTGAGTATTTCATTTCCTTCTTTGATTAGATTATCAAAACTTTGAAATATAAAATTTTCATCTAATTCATCCATGTTATTCCTTGTTAATTTTTGTTAAAATAATTTTATTTCCTTCTATTTCTGATTAAAAGTTTTATCTATTTAGTTCTCCATTAAACTTATTTCATTAGTTTAAATCCTTTCCTTTCCCCATTTTCAGATTTAATTGATAAAACAAGATAAGTATCCCCGTCACTAGAAACTTGTAAATCCCATGTAAATGAATCTCCAGATTCTAATTCTAATAATTTTACAAATGCAGCTGGAATCGTTGTTATCATGCTGCCTGCAGTTTTCCTAATTTTTGTGTCGTAATCTTTTGTCATATCATCTATTTCTATCATAAGTTTCAAGTATTATATTTGATGTTTGTGTATATATAAATATATATAAATTTATATATAATTAAATAGATATTATTTTATATAGATTTGGAGGATAATTATGAAAACATTATCGGAATCAATCTGTAAATTAAAAGGAGTATTCCCTAATTTTAAAGATTTGAATCGGTGGACTTATCAACCTTTTTTTAACCCTAAGAATGGTAAATTTGTTTTATATGGAGATAGAAAAGGTACTTGTTGTCTATGTGGGGAAAAAACAGATAAAGGTTTCAAAAAGAAATTTGGAGCTAATTTCACAGCTGGACCCGAAGTGAGTATGGGAACTGTGATCTGTGAAAAATGCATACATCTCATCAAAATGAGTAATGAATTAAGGCGGAGTATGTGGCTTGTAACTGAAACTGATTTTAAGAAATTCAAAAAAGCCGAAGCAAAGGATATTGTTCTAAATTTACCTGATGAACCATTCTTTTTATATCTTACTAACACCTGGCAAAAAGTTGGTTGGGTGAAAATGTGCAACATGATCAATCATGGGAAAAATGGTTTAATATGTTGTTGCGTTGATTATGACACTTATTTTGTAGAATTGGAGGTGATACAAGACTTGTTTAAAGTTGTTGAAGAATTACGTGAATTAAAAATTCCTAAATCTGAATTAGAGTCTGGAGAGTTGTCTATGCATCATTATAAGAAATTAGAGAATCCTAGGGAAACTCAGAAATTGCTTAAGAATTATGCGGGGAATCCTGTTTGGAAACTCTGTGTATACTTAAATGAATAGATTAATGAGGTGAAGTCAAAAATGGAAGAAAATGAAAGGTTACAGAAGGAAGTGGAAGCTAAATTAGCTTATATTTTGGGGAATGTTTATATACGAATTCCTTGGAAGAAAATTGGTGGTTCAAATGCGCATACATTTTTTATTGAACGTGTAAGAGAAGCTGCTAGTGCTGTGAATGTTAAACAATTCATGGAATCATTGGAAAAAAATGTAGGGGTTCCCATGGTTGTTGTGGAATCAGAATATCTTGATTTTTTAGAGGATAACCGGAGAGCTGCTTTGAATGTGTTAAGGAAGGAAACTAATTATATAGTTCTCTTAGCGTTGGAGAATGTGGATAAATTGAAAGAAAGTAGGAAATTAGCTGAAAAGGGACAGGCAACTTTAAATGGGTGATTGACTATGGAAACAGAAATATTTAGAGGAAATATACAGGCATTAAGTCCGATACATCATGGTGGCGATTCCGTACACGGAACCATCAAACCTATATTAGCACTACCAACAGTGGTTAAAAATGCTGAAACGGGAGAAGAGGAAATTGATTTAATCCCAACTATTCATGGGAACAGTATACGGGGAAATCTACGGGCATTGATTATGCAGGATTTCCTTGATTTACTGGATTATAAATTAGACTCAAAGAAAGTATATCATTTCCTCTTTGATGGTGGAATGTTGGAGGCTGTGGATGCAAAAGATAAGGGAGCTATCAACCTGAAAATGAAGGATGAAATCCGCAAAACAATTCCACCAATAGCTCTTCTTGGATCTGCTTTGGGTAATCAGATGATACAGGGTAAATTGAAAGTGGGAATGGCTGATATTGTATGTAAAGAAACAGCCCATTACTTACCATTTGATAGTTCAGGTGAGCCTAATTTCAGTGCTTATGGTTTAAGGGGCAAGGATTTCGGAACACGCCTTGACAGTCTCAAAGAAGATAGAGCTGAAGGTGAAGCAGCTACCCAGATGAAATATGAATTCCAAACATTGATTACTGGAACACGATTCACTCATGAGCTCAGCCTGGAAGATCCTCTACCCCATGAACGAGCCTGTTTAATCAGAATGTTAAACCTCTGGAAGACAAGGCCATATATCGGTGGTAAATCCGGCAGTGGGTATGGTAAAGTACGATTGAACTATGATTACAGTAGCGAAGATGAGGAGGAGTATTTGAATTATATCATAGATAACAAGGAAGATATAATCAAACAGTTAGATGTTATGGTGGCAAAATGGAAATAGAGACTATAAATCATAAAATCCGAGAATATCAATGTGGGGAGAATTACACTCCCCTATCTATTACTTTTAAAGTCCGACCACCAGTTTACCTTGCTCATCCCTGGATGTACTTTGATAGTTTAATTCAATATCTTTGTATGCGTGATGCATTGGGAGAACTTTTCTATATATTACCAAGTGATCAAGTGCTGCCAGTTGAAGATCTGATGATTCCAATTAAAAAAACTGAAGATGTTTATCATGCATCTGTTTCACAATTCGACAAAGCCCCATTATATCAATCAACCATTTATAAGAGGTTTCAGGATAAGAATGTTGATAAACTGAAACCTCGACAAAGACAAGGCCGTGTACATACTGATAGGGGATATTTCAAGGATTTCATGATTAATCTACCTTTCATTACACCAGATGAGGTTACATTTTACACATGTGCTGATAAATCCGAGCTTGAACGATTGTTACCTCATCTTGCCTATCTAGGTAAAAAAGGGGCAATTGGTGGAGGTAAAATCCTTAATTTCAAAATAGAGGATGCTGAAACAGATTACAGTTTCTTTAAGGATGGTAAGATCATGAGACCTATACCCCAGAGGATGGCCAGATCATTCCCACTCCTCGAGGGCAGCACATTCATGAACAGCAGTTATAAACCCCCATACTGGGATAAAAGGAATATAACTATGTGTTTAGTGCCTAAAAGTCAGATAACAGTTGGGATATAATGGATTTATTAAGTATGGTAGGTTCATCACAGATTTTTGAAATAGGAAATCATAGGTTAATTCAAGGGGATACTCTAAATTCACAATCTTTAAAATTATTAATAGGCAAAGATAAAGTGGATATGGTTTTTACAGATCCACCTTATGATTTTAAACAAACAGAATGGTTCATGCATCTCATAGAATACATGAATAATTCTTGTGAAATATTTGTAATGAATAACGACAAATATCTCGTGGAATTAGCATCCAAACATTTTGATTTATTCAAATTCTTTTTCTCAGCAAATTTCAAGAAACCACAATTTGGTGGATCTTCAATCCCACCACGGAACAATGATCTCATAGGTTATTTTCGTAAAGGCAAAACGAAATATCATAAAATTGAAAAAGGATTGTTCACATCTTTTTATACAACAAAAAAAGAAGGAAAAATACATAGGCATGAAAAGGATGTGAAGATGGTTCAAAAATTCGTAGAACAATATTCAGATGAAGGAGATATTGTTTTAGACATTTTTGGTGGGTCAGGAACGACTATGATGGCCTGTCAGGAAACTAACCGCAAATGTTACATGTTGGATTTGGATCTTTCGAATATAATTAAGATTCAAGAGAGAATGCGGGATCAATATGGGTTACGATCTGTATGAATGTAGAATATGGAGATTTAATTGAGGTTGGTCCACATATTTTTTTATGTGGAGATGTGATGGAAGGGGATATCTTAGCACTATTAGCATATGTAAATATTGATGAGAAAATTGATATGATATACTCAGATCCGCCATGGAGCAGTGCAAATTGTAGGTATTGGAGAACAATAGCTAAAAAAACTTGTGAATCAATAGAAACGTGGCCAGTTAGTTTTGATATTTTTTTATCGCATATAACACATCCTATTTCATGCATTGCTAAGAGAATAAATGTAATGTGGATAGAAGCTTCAATGAAAGAATATAATAAGGTAGTTGAAGCCTTTAATAGTTATGATACAATCAGAGAGTATCTTCCATTTTCAGGAGAATGGACAATATGCTATGGTTCACCAAAAAGACCTAATAAATTGCTCAGGTTTTCTCAAACTAATACAATTAAAGATGATCCAACTTATTTATCCGGTGAAGCCCCAACAGATTGGGCGTTCAAGCAAGATGATAGTCAACTTTCTGAAACTGTATTCGATTTTTGTATAGGCCAGGGAATGACAGCTCGAAAAGCATACAAATATAATAAAACTGTTTATGGACTTGAATTAAACCCAAAAAGGCTTAAAAAAACTATAGAATTCTTTGAAAACAAAGGATTTAAAGCTAGGAAGATATCATGATGCCAGATAAATGGAAACGTACTTTCATTATGTGGTCCAATACAGATGAATACGAGAAAAAAGTGATTGAAGCAAATAAAATTATTAAAGATTGTTTCAATCAATTTAAGAATCCATATCTTGCCTTTAGTGGTGGCAAAGATAGTGTGGCCATGCTTCATCTAGTTCTTCAAATCATGCCAGATATTCCAGTTTGGCTATGGGATCATGGCCCATATTTGATACCCAGATCTATGCAAAACGAAATAGAAGAAAACGCTAAAAATCAAGGAGTCAAAATAAAAAATTTATTTGTAAGAACTTCTGGACAATTAAATAATCCTGATGCCCGATGGGATTATATGAGATGGTATCGTACATTTTTCAGCAATTTATCTACCTTAATTGATACTAAAAAGTGGGATTGTGTATTCCTTGGGATACGTAGAGAAGAATCAGGAGCTCGGAAAATTAGAGCAAGAGATCCATTCAATTATACAATTGACCGAAAGATTCCACAATGTTATCCTTTGCATGAATGGACTTGGCGAGATGTATGGGCATGTATCATATCAAACAATTTACCATATTTATCCCATTATGATACATATGGTGCTGTCCAGGGATATGATAAAACTAGGCTTTGTACTTTTTTTGATGATGAATTCCAACATAAAAACAGTATTGATGGTATTTTAATGCCAGAATTCAGAAATTTATGAATGGAGAATAATATGAGATTAAAAATAACATTCAAAGCAGTTCCAAAGTTCAAAATCCCCTATAACAGTAATTATACTATTGCTACGATTATCTATAATGCACTTGATGATCAGGATTACGCGACGGAGCTGCATGATGATCGTGGTTTCAAATATTTCACATTTAGCCAGGTCCAGATACCAAAACTTCAGATTGAATCAGATGGCCTTATCTCCAAGGACGGTAGGTTTCATGTTTTTGTTTCATCAGCTAGTGAAGAGTTCATTAGAAATTTGTGGAATGGTTTATTTAAGGATCCATACGTAGATTTTCATGGAGCTCAAGTTGAAATAGAAAAAGCTGAGATATTGGAGAAACCTGTTTTTAATGAGTCGATGTTGTTTAGGACTTTAAGTCCTATAGTGATTAGAACTATTAAAAATGGTAAAACATGGGATTTACCAGCTGCTGCACCTCAATTCTGGATGCAACTCAAAGATAATTTGTTAAAGAAATATAAACAATTCTATGGACATTATGATGGTAATGAAGATATTATAGTAGATTTGAATGAAAAAACTGTTAAACAAAAACGTGTAATCATTAAAAAAGGAGATTTAGAGATATATCACAGAGCTTATCAAATGAGATTTGAAATGTCAGCAGATCCTCGACTCCTAGAATTCGCATATGATGCAGGTCTAGGTGAAAAGACAGGTATGGGTTTCGGCATGATAAACATAACTTAAATTTTCCATTCTTTTTCTTAAAAATAATTTATATATGTGCATTATATTATAGTGCTCTCGTTTTACACTAATTCGATATAACCACATTTATAACATTTCAATAGTGCTTTAGGATGTAAACTCGTTTCTGTCGGGTTGCGAATTTGGCGCATTTTACCATCAAGGCACTTAGGGCATGGATCATTAGGTTTCATTTTAATCACTTTTTATAATAATTTTTATTAAAAGATTTTGGTAGAAGTTTTTTTTTTACTTCCGTATTAATCTATATGTTTTGATATTATATTTTCTTATTAAGTCCATTTTTAATTAAATCTTTATACCATTTTAATTCTACTTTATCTCTATCATTATAATCTGTTATAATTTCAGTTAGAAGTTTATCTGTGAATTCTTTAACATTTAACCAACGAGCATAAATATTGTAAGCTTCTGTTTCCTTATTGATATCTAACCCTAATTCTTCCATTTTTGTATAATAAGCGTGAGCTGCTTCTAATTCGGTGTAATAAGTATCCAGATATTCCTGTTCACCGTTTATTTTAACGCGGGCCCACCATATCTTTTTTCCTTGGGATTTTGTTGGATTTGCTTTGTACCAGCTGGTTAATCCAACCCCTGGAAAAATACTTTCTTTGCCTTGGATGGTTTGAGCTGTACATCTTTTTGAAACTTCACGAAGCATTTTCATCCTCAGATCTAATGTATCCCCAAGGTGGAGGATTGTATTCTTTTTATCCTTTTTAAGGAAATATTCAAAATGAGCTGAACGACCATTAAACCTTTTAGTAGATGTAGCATATGTTTTGCCCGTTCTAACTGATGTATCAGGACCCCAATTTCCGATCTTTAAAATGTCTACATTACCTGTGCAGTATCTAAATTTGAAAACATCTCCTTTACGTTTGCCATGTCTAAGTGTACGTTGATATGTGAATTCCCGGCATTCACGGCATTGTTTACATAATGTTTTATTGATTGGTACATCTTGCATAAGACTTTTCCTCAAAAAAATTCAAAAATTAAAATAAAGTAATATATTTTTTAATTAATTTCTCTAATTCTTCTGTGTATTCCACGTATGCACCGATTGCTCCAGCCCCACCGGTTGCAACATTATTTAGTCCCCAGTTATCACCATCAGCCCCGTTATTTATCAGTTTCCATATTTTATTCCCTTTCTTATCTATGATATAAGATTGGCCTCCGCCATAAATATTGAACGGATAAGCCGGATCTTCCAATTCGACGCCTTCAGGGTAATCTATCATCTGTCCTTTTTTAGTTTCATCAGCCCAAGGTTTCACTACTCTTTCAGATTTAAAATGTTCATCAATTTCATTTTTAACTTCTGTTTTTTCTTGATTTAATTTTTTTTGTTCAGCTCTTTTTTCATCTGCTACTTTGTTCCTGTAATTCAATTTTTGTTCAGGTTTAACATTTAATATGTCCTCAACTGCTGCTGGGTTGGTGGTGAGCCATCCGTTTAATCCATCTCCTCCGAAGGTATCCTGTTCATCATCATCGTAATCTCTGCGGCTGTTGAAGTATTCAAAGTGTGATTTAACTTTGTTCCATTCATCAGGGTCTATCCTAGTTGATAATGAGTAATATTTTAATCCACTACTGAGAGATTGGTCTACAAAGTTTAAGTGTATGTTTTCACGTGCTTTCTGTTCTCTCTCAGCTTTTAATCTTGCCTGTTCTTTTGCTTCAGTTTCGAATTGAAGAGGAGTTTTAAGAATTTGTATTTCTTTTTCTTTATCACATTTAGGACAGTAAACCAATCCATCGGCATATTTGAATTGTGTCGCGGTTGCTTCGGTTTTTCCAGTGCAGCTGCACATAATTTTTGCGCCTACTTTTTCCCCACCAAATTTGGCCCTGTAAACATATCCGTTTTCAATGACTGCTAATATGTGTTTTCCTCGTATTTTGAATTCTATTTTTTCCATTTTTTCACCAGCTTTTTAGTAGAAGTAATTCTTCTCTACTATACTATAAGTGTAGTACTAGTATATAAAGTTATCGATAAAATTTAAAAAAAATATAAAAAAAATGTTAATACTATTCCTTAACAATTAAAAACTTCAAACCAGCATCAACAACATCCCTCAAACCTTCACTATCATTCTTTTTACCATTTTCAACTGTATAGTCATGAATTAAACGTATCTGATCCTCTCGTAATGTATAATTTTTTGGCATCAAATTCTGGCGTTCAACTGTGATAATTTTGTACTGTTCCAAGCAGAATTCGACAACCACTTTTGCTATATTAAGTGGATCCAAACCTGCTTTGACAAGTAAGTTATATTCTTCAATTGCTTTATATTCTATGATCTCTTCCTTCTTGTAGGTATCCGTGCCAAAA
>JACWMK010000142.1 GCA_015661405.1 Methanobacterium sp. | reverse complement strand
TGGAAATCCTGCAGATGCCATTGCTATTGATGAACCTATGACCAATAACAAAACCAGAAGTTCAGTGAAAATTACTAATTTATTTATTATATTTGCATTGTTATTTATATTGTAATTTTTTTCATGCAGATCTCCTTCTTAATTTATTTACTAATTTCTCACTAACTCTATTCGTCATTTCCATCATATATTCAAAATTATCTCGTCCTAATACCAAACGTTTAATTCTTTAATTTTTGAGTAAACTTTTATCGCTATTGATCAGAGACTAAATATGGCGCTCACTCTTTTTTGGGTATATTTTAGAGGGATCTTAGAGATTAATAATCCCAACAACTGATATAATTTATTTGCATTGTATTTAGTTCTTTTAAAATACTTATAGTTCAAACTTACGGTATTAACATTACAATAAAAAACTTATATTGATTACATATAGATTATTTTTTTACATATATTATCCGTGTTTTGTACATATCATTATAATAAAAATTATGATAAAAAGGGATCAAATAAGAAGGAAAACTCTACTAAAACACCCTCATCTGGAAAATATCGACAGCTTTTAGCCGCTGAAAAAAGATACAAAAGTGCAAAAATTCACTTAAGAATTTAGGAATTTAAGATTCTCGTGAATGATCACTTGAAAATAAGGTTGTTAAAATCGTTTTCAGATTATATAAACATCATTTTCGATTGGATAATTATTTAGTTAGCATGCCAGCTTTTTTGCAAAACAATGAATATTAAGAGTTTAGAAGAAAAGAAATTCAATTTCAGAAGAACCTAATTAAACACAGTACACAAAAATCTAACCCTGCATTTATATATTTTTAGTATTTTCTGAATTCCTAAATAATTTTCCGAACATTTTATTCATTTTTTATTCATGCAATCATATTAATTTTATAGTAGAAATCTCTGCATCAATGAAAACAAGCAAAACACAAAATTTATTAGAATAATCAATGAATTGGCGTCCTATTACATATTACAGAACTTCCGCAACGGTTTCATAAAATCTGCTATTTCGATAAATATGAGTAAAGCAACATTATGACAATTGAATAATACAAATGTACAAATAGTTTGAATAGTTGAATATATATTTAACAGACACTGGAAATATGTAGCTTTTAATCAGAAATATATTTGGAGATTAAAAACTTGATACTCGATTTAATATTTTATACCATAATTGGTAAAGTTGCAGTTATTTATAATGGATTATTTGGATTGGCAACGGTGGTGTAATTATTCCAGCATTAATGTTTTTAAAAGAATTTTCACAATTAAAAGCCCAAGGAACTTCCTTAATCGCATTGCTTTCGCCTGTTGGACTTCTGGCATTTCTTGAATACAACAAAAGAGGGAATACTGATATATATGCTGGTTTAATGATTTGTATTGCTATGTTTATCGGCGCAAAGTTTGGTACATAATTTGCAAATGCGCTCCCAGTAGATATGATGAAGAAGAGTTTAGTAATATTTATTATGTTAGTAGGACTAAAAACTTTATTGGGGAAGTAAATTTAAATATTTCGTTGATCTGTACAAATAACCATTCTCCTGAATTTATTGTAATGTTCCAGTTAAATTTGCATATACTTCATTCGATCAAGTTTTTTAAGATACTGTATTTTTTACCTAATAATTTTTTTATATGTATCATTTTACAGAACTTTTGGCAACTGCCATTATCTTCGTGCGCAATTATCGAAAAAAGATACTAGAACGATTGATTAAGAACTCAAGCAGACAATTTATAATATAAAAAGGAACAAGATTTTGAAATACTAGGAATGGAAACGGACAAGAACCATACCCATTTACTTTTAGAGCAAGAGCGAGCCAAAAGTCAGTACTCTCGAGATCATTTGAAAACTAAAACAAGAATTAGGCTATGAAAAACTCAAAAAGGGTATTTGAAAAAATACTATTTGAAAGAACATACTATTGAGTGATGGATATGTTACATCTTCGAACAAAAAGGTTAGCAAAAAAGCATCCGAAAATTACTTACGGAACCAGGATTGAAATTGACGCTACATCCACTGGACTGAAGAACAATTAGTTTTACGCTTTGTCTTATGAATTAAATATCTTTTTAGAAACCTTAATTTCATTACTTTTCTTTTTGTAGTTAAAAAGCAGATTTTCAATTCCAGTCACCTAATTATATATTTTTTTATACTATTTCGATAATAGGTATTACATGATTGATTTCGATACCTTGAAATATGAGAATAATCTGATTTTTGTTGTTGTTCAGGATTATATCAGTAGAGAAGTGTTAATGTGCGCTTATATGAACCGACAAGCCCTTGAGAAGACTATTGAAACTGGAATTGCTCATTTCTGGAGCAGGAGCAGACAAAAGCTATGGAAAAAAGGGGAAACTTCGGGGAATGTACAGAAAGTGAATCAGATCAAGATTGACTGCGATATGGATTCTATCCTCCTGCTTGTGGAGCAGGTTGGGGGAGCCTGCCATATGGGATATAGATCATGTTTTTTCAGAAATATCGAGGGCAAGATAATAGGTGAGAAAGTTTTTGAACCTGAGGACGTCTATTAAAATTTAAGATTTCAATTGAATTTGAAAATTTCTATTAATTAAAGATTA
>JACWMK010000141.1 GCA_015661405.1 Methanobacterium sp. | reverse complement strand
TTTAATGTCTTAAAAACTTTATTAAAAGGAGATTATGATCTTATTTATGGAAATAGTCAGGCAGGCACTGTTTGTGCAATTTTAAGTAAATTTTTACTTAGTAAAAAATTAGTTTTTGATATGCATGGAGATACATCAGAAGAATATTTGATTTTAACAAATTCTAAGTCTAGATTTAGTTTTGAATTTTTGTTTAAAAGATTAATTAATTTTTTATGTTTAACGTTTTCAGATAAAATTGTATGTGTTTCTAATAGTATGATAAATTACTTAGTTTCAAAAAAGGGTATAAAAAGAGAAAAATTAATGTATTTACCCAATGTGGTTAATTTAGATGATTTCAATATTAAAAATAATAATTTAGTTGAAATGAAAAAAAAAGAATTAAAAGTTGAAAATAAAATTATATTTGGTTATCTGGGGGGAATGCAGAAATGGCAGGGAGTTGATAATTTTATTAAAGCATCATCCCTTATTAATAATGGAAATGTCTTACTTTTAGTGATCGGAGGAATTAAATATGTTAGAAAAAAAAATCTCCTGATAATTCCAAAAGTCCCTAGATCTGAAATAGCTATTTATTATGCTATTTGTGATGTTTTAGTTTTGCCTCGACCTTATAATAATGCTACGGAAATAGCTGCACCCACTAAATTTGCTGAATATACTGCAATCGGAAAGCCAATTCTTTTAACAGATGTAGGAGATGCATCTTTATTAGTAAAAAAATTTAAAAATGGCATTATAATACCAAATAACTATCCCGACTCTATTAGCAAAGGTATATTAAATTTTGTTTCTATGGATGATAATGCTAGAATACAGATGGGTATTAATTCAAGAAAACTATCTGAAGAAGTATTTAACATAAATGAAATGAAAATAGATTTTAATTTTACTGGTGATTAATTGCAAGTTTCTGTTATATGCACAGTTAAAAATGAGGAAAAGAGCATTTCAAATCTTTTAAATTCTCTATTAACCCAAAGTAAATTTCCTGACGAGATCATAATAGTTGATGGTCACTCCAAAGATAATACAGTTAAAATCATAAATAGTTATATTTCTAAAGGTCATCCAATAAAATTAATTATTCCAGAAATTATTCCGAATATATCTGAAGGCAGAAATATAGCAATAAAAAATGCTAAATATGATTATATTGCATCAACAGATGCTGGATGTGTATTAACTGAAGATTGGTTGTTAAATCTATTAAATCCTTTTAAAGATTCAACAGTTGATGTTGTCGGAGGTTTTTATGAAACATATACAAAAACTAATTTTGATGAAATGATTAAATCCTTTACTTATCCAAGCTTAGATAAAATACTAAAAAATCCTGAAAAATTTTTACCTTCAAGTAGATGTATAGCATTTAAAAGGAGATGTTGGGAATTAGTTGGTGGATATCCTGAAAATTTATACACTGGAGAAGATACACTATTCGATTTAAAATTAAAAAAACTAGGTTGTAAATTTGTTTTTGAACCTAAAGCATTAGTTTATTGGAATTTAAGACCTAAATTTATTGATGTTTTAAAACAACATTATTTATATGCAGTTGGAGATGGAAAAACAGGTGCATTTCTGACTAAAATTATATTAGAAATTTATTTACCCATAATATTAACTTTAACATTTTTAATTGGAGGTTTTTTTGAATCAATATATTGGTTAATACTAATTATTTTAATAATTCCATATTTTTCTTTAGTAATATTAATTAATAATATCAAAAATCTAACCTTAATTAAACTTTTTTATATCATTATAATCGTTATGGTTATAAATTTATCAAGAGCTTTTGGATTTTCTATTGGAACATTAAAACGAATAAGGTTAATGAACTATGAGTAGTTTAAATCTAATAAAAATGAATGACTGGAATATAAAAAATTTTTTAATTTTTGTAATTTCAGTTCAAATATTTATGCTAGGTTTAATCTTTTTAAATCACCTAAATATCCAAATACCAATTATTAGACAAGTAATTCCGTTTTCATATCTATTTATACCTGGGTTTTTAATACTACGAATCTTAAATTTGCATAAATTAGAAACAATTGAAACTATTTTATATGCTGTAGGTTTAAGTTTAGGGTTTTTAATTGTTACAGGACTATTAATTAATTCCTTATATTATATATTAAAAATTAATAGTCCAATTTCAGCAAATATAGTTATTTTAATCGTCTTAAGTACTTTTTTATTATGTTTTTTTTCTTATTTAAGAGATAAAAATTATTATAATCCAGAAAAATTCACTTTTCATTTTACTTTACAATCATTAATATTAATATTAATACTTTTTTTACCAATTTTTGGTTCATATCTTGTCAATTATTATCAAAATAATATTCTACTAATGTTAATGTTTTTAATTATTAGTTTAATTGTAATTTTAGTAGGTTTAAATAAATTTTTTACAAAAGAATATTATCCTTTAATTGTTTATGTAATAACTTTCGCTTTAATATTTCATACATCTTTAATTTCTAATTATATATGGGGTTGGGATATTAATTTAGAATATAATATTGCTCATAATGTTATTATTAACGGTTTTTGGAATAATTCACTTTTTAGTAATGTAAACGCTGCTAACATAAGAATTCTAAATACAGATGCA
>JACWMK010000060.1 GCA_015661405.1 Methanobacterium sp. | reverse complement strand
CCAAGACAACAACCAACTAAACCTAAACAACAACCAACTAAACCTAAACAACAACCAACTAAACCTAGACAACAACCAACTAAACCTAGACAACAACCAACTAACCCAAGACAACAACCAACTAAACCTAGACAACAACCAACTAACCCAAGACAACAACCAACTAACAGCAGACATAAATCAACTTCAAAATCAGTTAAATGTAACGACAAATAAAATGATGGAATATCTAAAATTTTCCGGTTTCTTAAGATACAAATTAAAAAATATTGCTTATGTGAATATCTTATTTAATAAGAATAATAATGGTATAAAAAATAGCTTAATCAATATTAGAGGTTATAGAGCTATTAAAAAGAATCATTTATTTGATAACAGTTATTATCTAAAAAATAATCCTGATGTTATGCTATCAGGCATGGATCCTATTTTACATTACATGAATTATGGTTTTAAAGAAAAAAGAAAACCTAATCCTTCATTTGATTGTGATCTTTATCTAAAAAAATATGGGGATGTTCAAAAATCAAATCTAAATCCACTGGTACATTACAGCCTATACGGAATCAAAGAGGAAAGAAAAATCCAAAAAAAAGATTGAATTATGCTTTTTAATGATATAAAAAAGGATCATAACAAGATGAACAAAAAAAATTTATTCTAATAAAATTATGAGGATCTGAACAATGTATATTATTTTAAAAAAAGTATCTGTAAAGATGATATCTGATAGTGTCGCTGAAAGTTTTGAAAAAAACAACCGTGAGTTGATTAAAAAAACAGAAGAACTTGAATCTAACCTCATAACATCTTTAAAAAATATTGAACTTTTAATAAGTGAAAATTCTCAGCATTCTGCTAAGAAGATATCTGATAGTATTAATGAAGGTTTTGAAAACAACAACCGAGAATTGATTATAAAAATCGATGAACTTGAATCTAAACTCTTAAAATCTTTAAATAGTATTGAAATTTTAAAAAGTGAAAATTCTCAGAATAGAAAACAGATAGTTTACTTAGAAACTGTATTAAAAGATATATATGACAGTTCAGTTATTGAAAAAAAAATTTGCCCTATATGTAACTCTCAAATATCTGCATTTTTACCATTTGGTGATCCATTAAGAGAAAATGCTTTATGTCCAAATTGCGGTTCTTTAGAAAGACATAGAGGGTCTTATTTATTTTTAAAAGAAAAAACTAATATTCTTGAAGAGAATATTAAAATGTTACATTTCGCTCCAGAAAATTTTTTCCGTGAAATTTTTTCCAAAAAAGAGAATATAGAGTACTTTCCGGTTGATTTAAATCCTAAAGTTTTTCATTTAAAAGAGTCGACTGATATTCAGGATTTGCAATTCCCGGATGATACTTTTGACTTTATTTATTGTTCACATATTTTAGAACATGTTCCCCATGACCAACAGGCAATAAAAGAATTATATAGAGTTCTAAAACCTAATGGGGCAGCTCTTATAATGGTGCCATTAAAACCTTCGTTAAAAGAAACTTATGAAGATAAATCTATGAACACTCCTGAATTAAGGCAGAAACATTATGGACAATCAGATCATTTGCGCCTTTATGGTTCAGATTTTCAGGGAAAGCTGGAAAATAGTGGATTTAATGTTTCAAACGATTTTAGGGAAAAAATTGATGAAAAATCTGTAAAAAAATATGGTTTAAAAAGTTATAGAGATTTTTTTTATTGTAATAAGAAAATTATTGTAAAAAAATAATTGATGATATGTGAAAATTTAATCTTAATGGGAAAACAGTATATAAAAATTCAAATATTTAACTACCAATCTGATAATATTCAAATCCCATATCTTTGATAATATTTTTATTATATTGATTTCTTCCATCGAATATGATTTTATCTTTAATTCGATTAGTTATTTCATTAAAATCAGGGCTTCTGAATTCTTTCCACTCAGTTACAAGTATGATTGCATTAGCATTATTTACAGCATCATATTTATTATCAAAAAATTGTATAGCTGGGTTATCTTTAAAATAATATTGTTTAGCTACATTCATAGCTTGTGGATCGTAAACGTTGATTTTTGCACCTTTATCTATTAGTTTATTGATGATAAGCACTGATGGTGCTTCTCTCATGTCATCAGTTTCGGGTTTGAAGGATAATCCCCATATACAAAATTTATATCCTGATAAATCATTGCTAAATCTTTTTACTATTTTATTCAATAATGATAATTTTTGATTATTATTTACGAATTCTACTGCTTTTAATAAGTTTAAATTATAATTATTATCATTTGCTATTTTTATTAATGCTTTAATATCTTTGGGCAGACAGCTACCCCCATATCCGAGACCCGCATATAAGAAGCTGTATCCTATTCTATCGTCACTGCCTATTCCATCTCTTACAAGATTAACGTCTGCACCTACTTTTTCACATAAATTAGCGATTTCATTCATAAATGAGATACGAGTGGCTAACATGGCATTAGAAGCGTATTTAGTCATTTCTGCACTACTTATATCCATAATTATAAATCGTTCATGATTTAATGTAAAAGGATTGTATAATCCCTTCATTATTTGAATAACTCTTTCATCATCAGAACCTATAACAACTCTATCCGGACTCATAAAATCTTTAACTGCGGATCCTTCTTTTAAAAATTCAGGGTTAGATACTACATTAATATTATAATTAACCCCTCTTTTCTTTAATTCCTTAATTATAGTTTTTTTAACTTGATCTGCCGTTCCTACTGGAACAGTAGATTTGTTGACCACTATAATATCTTGGGAAACTGTTTGGCCGATTTCTTTAGCAGCTTCTATTACATATTGTAAATCAGCGCTTCCATCTTCACCCATGGGTGTACCAACAGCTATAAAGCAAATATCTGAATTATTTAAACCTTCTTTTAATTCTTTAGTAAAAAAAAGACTATTTTTATTATTTCTAATTACTAATTCTTTTAATCCCGGTTCAAATATTGGTATAATGCCATTTTTTAATTCATTGATTTTATCATCGTCAATATCAACACAGTATACTCTATTTCCCATCTCAGAAAAACATGCTCCGGTCACTAATCCAACATATCCAGTTCCGATAATTGTTAATTTCATTTAATTCACCCTTAAATTAATTAATTTATAACATCTATGAAAATTTTTGTAAATATTTAATTTTGATTTTATAGTTATAATTAGGATTTCAATATTATATTATTATAGTGAAATTTATAATGTCTAATTAAAAAAAAACAAAAATCTGTAAATACTGTTACAGTATGAGTTTTAGATACTCTAATAATATTATTAATCAAGGATTATCATAAAAATAAAATACTGCTTTTATTTCATTTAATTAATCAGATTCATGTAAATAAATCTTATATTTACATTCAGCTTTGGAGGAATTAGTATTAGATTCATTTTCTATATAATATTCAGATATATCCATCCATCTGAAGGTTTGTTTGATTATAGCCTGACATATTAAGCAATAAAAAATATTTTCATTATTTTTTTCACACCATGAACATTTTTTTAAAGTTATTAACCATTCATTAAGTTCTGAACGGATTTTGACTTGAAACCCTAGATTAATGAAGAATTTACTGATCCAAGCGAAGTATAATTCTAATTTCTTTTTTTGACTTAGAGTTTCATATGCATTTCGATTTATTATGCCAGTTTCCCTGAGGAATTTAGGTTTCATCAATTTTTCGAATCTTCGATGAAATCTACCTAAAATTATTCCCCTATCTATTATGGATAATTTAGAGGATAATTGAGGTATTATACTCTGCATAAAAACTTGAACATCATTTAAACTATTATATTTAATATTTTCGATTTCTTCTTTAGTGGATCGGTAATTGTAGATAGCAATTTCAATATTATGTTGTAATTCTCCTTCACTAATTGGTTTTACTAAATAACCAATACCTTTAGTGTTTTTAAGACGAGTAAAATCCATTGATTCTAAAGCAGTAATGTATAGAATAGGTATATCGGTAAATTCTTTAATTTTACTGGCAGCTTCTACACCATCCATTTCTCCTTTGAGAATGATATCCATCAATATGAGGTCTGGTTGTGAATTTTTAGCTACTTTAATAGCATCTTCACCAGTACTTACAATGGAACATATATCATAATTCCATGATTCCAAAATTTTCTGCATTTCTAAAGCCGTAATGGCCTCATCTTCCACTATAAGTACACCATCACCCATTAAAAATCACCAATATAATTATAAAGAATTATTTAATTATTATTAATCTTTATTATTATTTAAACAATTACATTTCATTATTAAAGTTTTTTATTCATTACTAATTTTTTCAAACTGATATTTGTTAAATAGCTCATTTTTTACTCTAAAAAAATAATTAATAATTACTATATAAATCATTGAACTTCACAAACTATGAAATCCTTATTTTCATATACAACCTTCACGGAATTGGGAAGAATCTGATTAAGATTAGATTGAATATTTCCACTGTAATAAAACAGAGTATAAAGATCAGTTTCATAAGGAACTTTATAGAATGTTCCATTATTTGATTGGAATGATAGTCTTTTATCTAATACAACATATCCAATTCCTTCCTGATTAAAGAAGGATTTTGAAGTGTTGTTATTGAGGTATGTGAAATCATACCAATCAGCTAGAGGCATTCCTGTTTCAGCTGTTACAAAAACTAGAGCATAAAAATTGTTGGATGATATAGATTTACTCTTGTCACCATTATCGTTAAACCATTGAGCAAGTTCTACCATTGAAGTAGTTGGTGGTGCTATTTGAAATGATCCATATTGATTATTAATTCCATTATAAGCTATTAATGGATTTTCCATAGTTAAAACTCCGTCAAATGTAGCCAATACGAATATTGATATTAAAAATGCAGTTCTGAAGTTTTTGGAAGAAAAATTTTTATAATCCTTGAGTTTATAATAAACCTGAGTTAAACCAAATCCACCCAAAATTGAAACCGGTATTAAAAGATAAACCAACAAGCGAGGGGATAAAACGTTTAAGCTTACATCAAATAGATGAATATTAATCGCTAATACAATTACGATAACCCAAGTAAGTAAAAATATGTCTTTTTTCTGCCTTCTTATAATTGCAGAAATAAATCCAATCAAACCAAATATTAATGTTAAAACACCAAGATTTCCATAACTCAATAATCCTATCGGCTCATTAATCTGACTAGTGGCAAAATCAGTTGCTTCATAAATTCCCTCGTGTATAATATTTATAAAACTATGGGGGAACAACATTAGTAACCCTACAACTCCTATTACTAACAATACTAGGGGTAATAAAAGAAATGCACCATAATTTTTAACAACATGAATATTACGATATAAAATTAATTCAACTATTGTAAAAGCAGTTATCACAACAAATAAAACAACAGGAGCAAGTTGATGAATTAACAGTACAAATATAAATAAAGATCCTGCTAAAGTAGCGTATTTGAGTGATTTCTCTTTTAAAGAATAATAATAAAAATAAACCGCTAAAGGAAGAAATATTAAAGCTAAATTTTCTGGCAGGGGAAAAATTAGACGATTACCTAACAATAAACTGGCTATTATTAGAAAACCAGCTGATATTCCAGCAATGTTTCCGTAAAACTTACGGCCTACAAAAGAAACAGACAGCACCACGAACATGGCTAAGAAAGGCTGCAGAACGCGAGCAATCTGGAAATAATTAATTTTACTTAAGATACCTAACGCAACAATTAAAAAATGAAATAATGGAGGATAACCTATACTCATATAACCCGTTTGATCACTATGCATTAATGGATTTGTTAAAACGAATCCATATTTTGCATAAACATGGGCTATTTGTACATGGTTTATAATATCCCAGCTTAAAGGCCACTGATATGTTAGAGTTGGAATTAAAGCTAAACAGAATGCTATTATGGCAGGTATAATCCAAATTAGACTTTTAAATTGATTTTGTTTAATATTCATTCAATCACAAAAGAAAATTAAAATTATATTATGGAAACGTAAAAAATGATATATTTTATGATAAAAAAATCATATATTAAGTTTATTTTAATTCAATACAAACTTATCGTTCTATTAGTTTGAAATATTAAATAAAGTTTACCGCATTTTTTTTTGAAGTTCAAAACTTTTTCTTAACTATTCCTAGTTTTCTGCTTTTAATCCGAATCTCCTTTTTTTTATTTTAATAATTCTAAAAGATAAGGTATCTTTAGTAACTGTAAATATAATAATTATTTTATTATTTAAAACAACAATAAACACTTTCTATGGAGATCTTCCC
Organism: Methanobacterium sp.; assembly: GCA_015661405.1. Taxonomy (GTDB): domain Archaea; phylum Methanobacteriota; class Methanobacteria; order Methanobacteriales; family Methanobacteriaceae; genus Methanobacterium_A. Next base: position 5,233 of record JACWMK010000060.1, on the reverse strand, counting down.
CCTAGATTTCAACATAAAATTTTTTTTTTAGTAATCATTATAGGAGTATTCTTAATGATATTAAGAAAAATCAATAGCAAGCGGATTATAATTCATGTTTATATAAAAAAATAAGAATTTAAATTTTATAATTTCAGTCACATCTATTTTGTCAAAGAAACCTTTATCCAAGCTTAAAAAAAATGGTAATGGATTATAAATGTTATGCCGGATGATATTTTTATATTGTAACTTCTGTAATTACAGTTGTATTATCAATTGTAGCTGAAACATTAGTCGTGCCACTAATTGTACCTGCTTTTAATGTAGATGTTGCTATTCCATTAGATACGTAAGAATTACAAATTGTTCCCAATGAAGTGACATAATTTACTAATCCAGTATAGGGCACTACACCACTTACACTTGCACCATTATTGTCATGTAGCAGGTTAACAGTTATAGTTGAACTTCCATTTAATGGAATTGTTTTGGAATTAGCAGTGATAGTTAGAACTATCCAGTAACTAGCAGTTCCCATATTTATTCTCTTAGCAGCTAAGGGATTGGTTCCTTTAAAGTTGGTGCCCCACCAATTATCATTAGCATTCACTGAACCATTATTATTGAAAATATCATAGTTATTGTTTCCAATTATCCTGTTGAATTGAATTATTGAAGTTCCGCTGCATTCATTGTATACTGCTCCACCATGAGTGGTGGCAGTATTATTGGTGAGAGTACTGTATTTAATATTTAAGGAATTTTTATTGAAGAGAGCACCGCCACAAGATGCAGTGTTATTGCTGAGGGTGCTGCTACTAATAATTAATGAATTGTCATTGAAGAGAGCACCGCCACAAGATGCAGTGTTATTTGTAAATGTGCTGCCGGTTACATCTAATATACCCTCATTTTCTATTGCACCACCACTAGTTGCGGAGTTGTTTGTGAATTTACTGTTTTCCAAAATACATAATTCCATATTGTAGATTGCACCAGCATAATATGCAATATTTTTCATGAAATTACTGCTTGTTACCGTTAAAGTATCATCATTTTCTATAGCGCCACCCACATTATTACTATTGGTATCTTTTACGGTGTTGCCTGTGAAAGTGCTGCCTGTTACCGTTAAAGTACCATCATTTCTTATTGCACCACCATTCGTAGCAGTGTTATTATTGAAAGTACTTCCGGTTATGGTCGAATTATCATGATTTTCTATTGCACCACCCTCAACAGTTGCAGAGTTGTTTGTGAAAGTATTACTAGCAGTTAGAGTTAAAGTATCATCATTTTCTATTGCGCCACCCTCAATAATGGCAATGTTGTTTGTGAAGATATTTCCATTAACTGTTAATGTAAAGCAATTGAATAATGCACCACCATAAGCTGATTTGTTATTTGTGAATTTATTGTCCTTAACTATCAAATTACCTGTGCCTTCATTTTCTATGGCACCACCATTAATTGTAGCATTGTTACCTGTGAAAGTACTGCCGGTTACGGTTAATGTGCCCTGTTCATTGCCGATAGCACCACCCCAAGTGGCAGTGTTATTTGTGAAAGTATTGTTATTAATTGTACTATTACTTAGACTGAAACTGAAGATTGCACCGCCCAAAGCTGCATTATTTCTTGTGAAAGTATTATTGGTTACAATTGAAGTACCCTGATTATTTTCTATTGCACCACCATCAGCATCTGTACCTGTTACCCTGTTACCTGTGAAATTACTGTCGGTTGCAATTAAAATACCCTGATAATTATTAATTGCACCACCACCAATGGTTGCAGTGTTGCCTGTAAAAGTACTGCCATTTACATTCAACTTACCACAATTAGCGATAGCTCCACTACTATATGCACTGTTATTTTTGAAGGAACTGTTATTAATTGTACAATTATTAGAACTGTAAATAGCACCACCATAAGTTGCAGTGTTACCTGTGAAAGTATTACTAATTGTTACAGTTAAAGTACCATAATTTCCTATTGCACCACCATCACCAGTTGTACTTTTTACAGTGTTATCTGTGAAGGCACAATCTTTTTCAGTAGAATAACCATGATTATCTAATGCACCACCAACAATAGTTGCAGTATTTTTGGTGAAAGTACTGCCATTAACATTCAAAGTACCACCAGCAATGTATATAGTGCCACCATCATTAGTTGCAGTATTATAAGTGAATTTACAGTCATTAATAGTACCAGTACCGCTAGCACTGTAGATAACTCCACCATCACCATAAGTACCTGTTACAGTGTTATCTGCAAAAGTGCTATTATTAATAATATAAGTACCTGTATTGTAAATTACTCCACCATCGCTGGTTGCAGTGTTATCTTTGAAAGTGCAGTTTTTTACTGTCAAGTAACCTTTGTTGTAGATTGCACCTCCATCAGTTGTTTTTCCGTTTTCTAATATTAAATTTTGTATAGTGACAGTTACACCGGAATCTATGATGAATATCTTATTGTTAGCACCGTTTATTGTGGCCATACCATTGTTAAATACGTTGAAATTCAGATTTTTAGCAATTATTAAGTCATTTTCATTGAATGTCCCGCCATTCGCGAGCATTATAGTATCACCACTTTCTGCAACATTGATTGCTGCTGCAATTGACGGGAAATTATATCCAACCGTATGCCCTCCCCTAGCTACAGGTGTTCCGTTTTTATAAATCTGCGGATCAGGTAATGATGTTTTACCTGCAGATTCATTAATATTATTACTTTTTAATGTTGAATTATAGTAAGTTGATTGATTTTCGCTGATTGATAAATTATCATGTGTAATGTTTGTAGGGGCTGCCGCTACTGTTCCACACATCGTTAGAGTAAATGTCAGACAAAATACGAGAAAAGTTAAATTGTTTAAATATTTAGATAAAATCATTGATTTTTCCGCCTCCATATACCTTCTAAAAAATGAACAAGGTAGTTAAATGTTTATATGGTAATGGTCACTCCTATATATAGTAGTTAGTGAAAAAAATCATTTATGCTTGTTATTATCTAATTTAAATAACGTATAATTGTTAAGATCAGCAGATCTTTTATACCAGTAATTATCAATGTTTAAATCTTATTAATAACACCATATATGTTATGATAGTTAGTAGGGGTTCTTGTTTTTCATTTTTAAAATAGAAATTATTATATCCTTTAGTTAGGTTTCAAAAAAAAATATTTAATTGTATTATTATTTTTGTGAACCGTTTTTAGGGTCATTTAATTTGAGTTAAATCTGGTTTCTTTGGAGATAGCTGTCTATGTTGTAACATTTGTTTGTACAGTTTGATTGTCAATGGTAGCTGAAACAGTAGCCACATCACTAACATTACCCGCGTTTAAAGGGATGTTGCCTTTCCATTGGACATGTTATATTGTTAATAGTTCCTATTGTATTATTAAAGGTGATAGTTTCCAGTTGCTGTGTTACCGGTGAATGATCCACCAGTTATAGTCATATTATCGCCGTCATCATTACATATGACTCCCACACCGGTTGCTGGGAGTTATTGGTGAATATGGGGTTATTCTGGATGGTAACTATACAATTTCAGGAGTGCATTGCCCAACTATATCCCCAGACAAAGTTGGCTAGTGCCGTGTTAGATTCATATGAACAGGAAGCAATAGTTCGAAAAATTCAATTAATTATTAATTACAATACGATTTTCACCAACTTTTATATCCATAATGACATATTTAAAGGAATTTTTTTCTAATACGTTAAATTTATTTTCTACGCCTATATCGTCGTGAATCTTAATTGTAAATCCAGGCAACTTAAATCTAGAAGTAATAATTAATTCATTATGTTTTTGTTTTAGATGGATCTGCTTAATTCTTGAAATCCAAGATACTAACTCAGTAACAGAACATTTCCACAAATCCAAATTATTATTTACGTAATTTAACGATTTAATAAAATATTTATATAGGTTTTTTTGAGTTATCTTTTCATTCCAATCATAATAATATTCATAATAATGCGTTAAAAGTATTAAAAACCCACGGGACTTCAATTTATTATGAATACTATCTTTAAAATAATTAAAATGTTCTTTTTCAGAGTTGCTACTTATGTTCCAACTATGGCTATATTCTGACGGTATTGTTAATAAATTTGTTAGAAACATTTTATTATCATTAATTTCTTCAAAATTGTTAATTAGATTTTTATAGACTACTTTAAACATATTGATAAAGTTAATTTGATTAATTGGAACATTTTTTAAACTTCTAATCCCAAAACTTCCACAATAACTTAAATTATTATTCAATAACTCTTGCCACATATTTTTATTTAAATATTCTTGTGGTGCTACAAATACTTTAATTGGGATCTCAAATGTTTTTTCTAAAATTGTTTTTCCTTCTTTAATGTTAGTCCGAATGTAATCAGCATTCGCACCGTAAAACTCTGAATATTTATTTAAATCAAATTTTTCATTATTTTTAGTAATGATAGTACTTGATTTTAAATCAAATTTAAGCTCAGGAAGATTCACATTTTTCATATGACAATAACCATGTTGCATTATGTCTATTTTATCCTCAACAATTTTTTGCTTAAGAAATTCAACAAGTTGTGTGTTTTTATATATTGGATAATAATTATGACTATTTCTAAAATTAGGAGGTACATTCAAATTATTAGTACCTTTATGATTTGGAATTGTAGAGAAAGAAACTTTAAACCCATTTTCCCAAGCTTTATTATATATTCTCTCAAGCATTTTGGAATCTGTGAAAAAGCTTAAATCATCATCACGAATACTAAATGCCATATCTTTAGCATTTGGCCAAGGATGAATTGTAATCATTAAATAGAACCTCTTCATAAATTTTAGTGATATTTATTGTTTGATGTAATAATTATTATCTTGATTTTCTGTTTTAGTAATTTTTTCTTTTGTAATATCCTTAAGAATCATGTTTTCTTAAATTTATCAGATCTATATTATCAATATTACACTTCTTATTAAAAAACTTTTTATTATATAGAATTATTTTTTGGGTGTAAAATTTATAATTTATCTGATTATAAAATCAACCTTAAATATTAAAAGATTAACGAGATTTTCTATTTACTTCATTTTTTTTTAATTTTGTTGGGTAATTTTAGTTATTTGTTTGATTTTTTATATTTTCTGGGGTTTTTTCTTCTTTTTTCCTTTATTTTCCGGTTTTTTGGATGTTAGCGTTCGCTATGTGGTGTTAGTTTTTTTGTAGG
>JACWMK010000140.1 GCA_015661405.1 Methanobacterium sp. | reverse complement strand
TTAAAAATTATTTATTATAATATCTGTTCTTATATCATAAATTTTTAGTTTTATTGAGTTGATTTTCACTAATCAAAACATGAAATTAATACTAATTGGTTATATACCTTATAAATTAAAAAAAAGTAAATAAAAGCTAATTTTTCTAGAAAATAAGATTAAGAAATTAGTAAATTACTATATAAAAGAAATTTAATTTAATTAATGAATTGAAGATACTTTAATACTCACAAATTAAAATTAGTTGATTAAATGGTTCAATATTACTTATCATGGGATAATATTTTCAAATATTGGTTAATTATTCCCATATATCTGATTCTATCTTTAGTTGGTAGTTTATGCTATTTTCCGCTACCTAATTATTATAGATTGGCAATACTATTAATTTATTTTTCTCTCATGATATTCATAAAAATGATATTTGAATACATTCCAAAAATTGAAATAACACTTGTTTTTAATTTAATTTTAATTATTATGGTGATATTTTTGCCATTTGTATTAGCTACAATGATGTGTATAACTCATCCTAGCTTTCAATACTTTTTAACTTCATCAATATTTATTTTCTTTCTTTCATTGTTGTATCTAAACTTTATATCATCAGATTTCTCGTATATAAACTATCGTTCTCTATTTTACTTTTTAGGTATGTTTTTTATTACATTACTAATTTTTACTAATCAAGAATTTATGATTTTAGGAGGATTTTTACAAAGTTTCACTCAATTCTCAACAACATATATAAGCATAATCCTTTCACTAGTCTTATTATGTGCCACGTTATCTTTATTGTCATTCACTTACTCATCACTAATTAAAGAAAATATAGAAAATTTATAAAAATGAGGAAAAATTCCAAAAAGCCCATAAAATAATCAACGATGCGGATAGAATTATATTTCTTGGTTTAAATTTATTAAACGAAAAAAATCTAGTTAGATTAATAAAATCCTTCATAAAAGAACCGAAACCATCAGGACCTTTTAAGATGTTGGGTACATCATTAAATCTCACAAGAAAGCAAAAGGTAAGGATAAGGAAATATTTCAAAGGAAATATTTTTATAGAAGACGTTAATCGTAATTGTACTAATTTTTTAAGAAATAATATTGATTTAGAATGAAAATCTAAGCAAAAAATCAGAATTATAACTTTCTATCTAATTAATAGATTCTTTTTTTCCTATTTCACGTGCTTGGTGTTCTGTTTAATATTCACTGTGGCATTCCTCTAGGCCAATACCCGAGTAACTTCCAATCTTCCACTTCATCTAAAGGAAACAGCTAATTCAACGTTATATGTTAAGACTTATGATAGTATGGAAAAGTTGAGTTGATATCGTAATATTAAAATATCATTCAATAATATTTTAATTTGATTTTTTAACTATTTTGTGGGGAGACAAAAAGGCACCACCTTTTTTACTAAATTTGTAATTAATGGTCTATTGCCTATTTCAGGAATAATCTGTGTAATCTGATTTGTTTATTTTTTTAAGAGATTTATAAAATAAAAATATCAAGAAAAAAATATAAATAAAAATTAATCTAAAATTCTATTTTTCTATTTAATTAATCCGGTTTCAATACCCTAACACTAATAATCTCCTCTATTTTAGATTTAACCTTAATTATTCCATTATCAAAAGTTATAAAACCGATTTTAGATGTTCTTTCACGAAAACTTACATAATGTGAATCTAAAAGTATTTTAATATCAGTCCCGTGTAGCCCTGTTTTTTGTAAGTTCTGATATTCAGAAAATAAAGTGCTACCTAAATTACTTGGACAAACTTTTTTTTCAAGTAAATTGTCAAAAACAATTTCAAGATTGTCTGTTGCCTCATTAAATGCTTTAACAATCCTAGCTCGAAAAATATTATATTTCAAATTACCTTGCATTATCTCTACAAGTTCCTTTTGATATTTTTCAGAAAATCCTATTAAAGAACTTTCAACTTTTTTGCATTCATACTTATATTGCTCACAAATATTACTCACTGTGTTGTCTAGTATTTTGGATAAATCAGAAGTAAAATTAGTAGAAGATTTCTTTTCACAATCTTTATGTATTTTGTTAATAAATTGTAAAATCCATCTTTTATTATTATTTAAAACTGTTTCACATTCATAATAAACTCTTTCACTTGAATATCTTACGAAGTCTTGTAAGTCAAAATATTTAGCTGATTTACATTTTAAGTTATCCCACCCTATTACAAAACCAATTACGACATTAGAATCGATAAAATGAGTTTTACATATATTTAATTCCATTTAATCACTCATTAATCTGAAATATATTTACCTACTGTAGATAGTAGTATTTCACTAGAAGAAGTCGTAAATTTTAATTTTGAATGCCGAGTAGTCCTTTCTACTTCCTTAAGATTCTTAATCGTACCCTTTGATTCTTTCAATTTCCTGTAATAAAAACTCGTCCAGCGGTCTAATTTATTACTATAAAAATCATGATGTTGGGTAATTCTAAGGGCTTGCGCAAATGTGTACCAAAACTCATCTATAGCATTAAAAGTTATGATGAACCTATTAAAATCAATTTCTTCATATAATTTATCTAATATTGAACTAAAAATCGAAAATTGTTCATTAAATCCCTTATAAATAGGTTCAAATGGTAGTT